>CAZCIV010000013.1:0-7681 GCA_964498595.1 uncultured Flavobacterium sp. | reverse complement strand
ACTAAAACCAGCGTAAATCCGTTTCATCAGCAACATCCGCGTTCCAATGACCAAATTTCCTCGTCTCCTAAACAGTATCCATAAACGTCTTCTGCGTCTTGTTAAACACCAAAACACCAACAATCAAAATAACAACAGAAAACAAAAACGGATAAATCAAATCAGAAAGGGCAAATGTACCCACCCCTAAATAAGCATAGCGCATATAATCAAACAAGCCTACTAAAGGATTAATCGCAACCACCCATTGATAATCTAAAGGCACAGAAGAACTGGGGTAAATTACCGGCGTAGCATACATAAACAACTGCACACCAAAACCTATCAACTGATTCAAATCTTTATATTTAGTCGTCATAGACGATAAAATCAAACCGATACCCATCGCAATTAAAGCCATCAAAACAATAATAACTGGGGTAAGAAAAACCCAAGTGTTAGGCGCAATCTGATCTTGTACAACAAAATAAATCACAAAACCTACAAACAACAAAAACTGAACCCCAAACTTCATCAAATTGGAAATCACTACCGTCAAAGGCATAATCAAGCGCGGAAAATAAACCTTTCCAAAGATACCTGCATTAGCATTAAATACACCCGATACAGTAGTCAAGCAACTAGAAAAATAATTCCATAACGTAATTCCTGCCATGTAAAAAATAATTTTGGGAGCCCCATCTGTAGACAATTGGGCTACATTACCAAAAATAAGGGTAAACGTAATAGTGGTTAATAAAGGTTGAATAAAAAACCACAAAGGTCCTAAAACAGTCTGCTTGTAAACCGTAACAAAATCCCTTCTCACAAACAAAACCAACAAATCCCTGTAATGCCAAAGTTCTTTAAGATTAATATCAAAAAGCGAATGACGAGATTCTATGACAGAATCCCATTGCTCAACTGTAGTATTTTTTGAATGCATAGAGGTAAATTAACAAAGCCGTCTTTTTCCAAGACATAGCGTTCAAATTTAAACTTTTTTACGGGAAGCACAAACTTTAAAACCATATAAATACATCCTATCCTAAAGCAACCAAAAAAAACTACAAAAAACTTAATTTCAATAAGTTAATTTAAACACCCCAACCAAAAATAAAATAAAAAAAACGTAAACAAAAAGGGTATAACAGGAATGTCAAACACAAAAGGGTTCCAAAAAAGGAAAATCGATAAAAAATCAACTTCCCTTTCAGCTGATTGCAATGCTACAAAAAATCAGTTTCGCTATCAAACAACCAACCAAAAAAGAACTGATGTTGTTATTTTGTTGCATATAGATTCGTGCATTGTTCGAACAAACACCCATTTTTACGAAGCGCGTTCGAACAACGTTCGAACAACATTCGAACAAAACCCCCAAAAAAAGGAGACTTACCCATCAAACACTGTCAATACAATTCAAAACACGTCAAAACACGTCAAAACACGTCAAAACTATTCAGTCAATATAATATTGTGTAACCAAATTATCCAATCCAACTCGAATGATAATCACAAGATTATTTAGGACGTAATTTTAGAATTCAGTTCTAAATTGCCATTAAAAAGGCTAGCAAAAACTACCGCATTTGATAAGACAGCGGTTTTAACATTATTTTAAAATTTATAACTATCTAAAAATGAGATAATTAACATTTTTTTTGGAATTATCAAAAAACATTAAAAACAGTTATTCCCAAAATAACTACAGTTATTTATTATTACTAATCACTTACTAATTACATTGATTAATAACGAGTTAAACAGAACACTATTAGTAAAATTACTACTAAATTTGTTTAAAATTCTCAACTAAACAACTATTATTATGTACTCTCTACCTCCCCCTTGACTTCAAGGTATTGTCATGCGACACCTAGAATTTTCCTGACAAAACATACAAAAATTGAAGAGTTTTCAACTCGAGCAATCACAAAGAACTTTAACAGGTGTAGTCATGTTAAAGACTAAACCAGTACACGATTAAAACAAGTAAAAAAAATTAACTTAAAATGAACATTATGAAGCGAATAGTAATATTTATCTTCTTGTTGTTGTTTTCTGTAAAATTGTCATCACAAGATGCTTTCTTAACGACAAATAAAAACACACAACAATTCGCTAATGAGAATTTGAAATCCATTACAAGTGAACTTACAAGGATTCATCTTGAAATGATTTTCAATGACCTTATTGCTAAAAATCATTTTTCAAAAAAACAAGTTGCCATTCTAAACAATTTTCAAGAATTAGTGGACTTCAAAATGAAAACCAATGGATATTCTTTTGAAGCGATGGACAAAAACGCAATCAATTTGTTTGCAGCCAATCGAATCCTTTTTTGGAGAATGGACGTCACCTCAAGTAAAGCATTATATGAATTCTATGTGACGAAATCAGAAAATGATACCCAAAAGCTATCGTATGCTTTTGTACTAGAAAAAGAAACGTGGAAATTAATACGTAATTAGATATGAAAAAATATATACTTCTATCGATTGTACTATTAATTTCCATTTTTCATTTGGACAATTTACAGGTACAAACAAAACCATCAACTCAGGAGACTTGAGATTTGGGAATGGTACAGAACTATCAATCAACAATACAGGTAATGTACAACAACCTTTTTATTACAACTCAACTTATGGTGGATGGCGTCAATTGACGTTCTCAACATATCCATTAGACTACATGTTTGGTCAAGGAGGTGATGGTACAGCAGAATGGAACCTGAATGGTACTATGGTTCAAAATCCTATTATGTCAGGTCAAGTTTTTGATGACAGTGGATTCACCATAACATCGGGTTCAACAGGGTATGGAACTATTAAAGTTAGAGGAACCATTACTATAGGTACTGCTACTTTTGAATTAACCAACACCTACACAACAGGACAAGCAGACAACTTTGTTTCTGTGGTTACTACAATCAAAAACATTGGCTCTTCAAATATAACCAACCTACGCTTTTGGATTGGTACTCGAGATGATTATGTAGGAGGTACTGACGTCCCAACCAAAACAAGAGGGAATATTGTAAATGGAGCATTCACTCCATTAACTGCTACTTCTCAACGTGCTGCAGCCTTAATGATAAAAACCGGTGATGAAGGAGTAATGTTTTTTACAAATTCAAACAGAGGAAACAACGTTCATGCAGGATGTTGTAGTTTTTCAAATTCTACTAGTGTTAATCCTGCAACTGCAACAATTGAAGCAACTAATGACGGTTCTTACAGCATGTACGTTAGAATGAACGATTTAGCAGTAGGAGCTTCAGATACCTTCAACTGGTACTATGCAGCTGCACCACTTAACGAGTTAGATGATGTTGTAGCAGCAGTTGCCGATGCTAGTAGCAGTGTTCAAAACATTACTTCAAACTCTGCAACCTTAAATGCTAACTCTAGCGTTAATGCAACTGGATATTATGTTGTTGTTCCTCAAGGTTCAACAGCTCCAACAGCTGCTCAAATTATGGCAGGTGTAAATTATGGTGCTGTTACCGTTGTAAACAGTGGCTCTCAAGCACTTACAGCAAACGTAACTTCACAGCTGCCTTTAACAGGTTTATCTCCTTTAACAAATTACACCGTATATTTTGTAACACAATATCTCGATACAAATAGTAATTTAGTTAATTCAGCAATTACCAATACTAACTTTACAACACTACCTTTGTGCTCTTGGTTAGTGGTTTCATCCGTTTCACAAACCAATGTAACATGTAACGGAGGTTCTAATGGTTCCGCTACAGCAAGCGCCTCTGGAACAACAGCTCCTTATACCTATTCGTGGTCACCATCTGGAGGAACCGCTGCAACAGCTACTGGACTTTCTGCAGGAACTTATACTGTAACAGTTACAGACGCTAACGGCTGTACTGCGACTAGAGATTTCACCATAACACAACCAACAGCACTTACTGCTACACAATCTCAAACTAACGTTTCGTGTAATGGAGGAGCTAATGGTACTGCAACTGTAGCAGTGTCTGGAGGAACCGCTTCTTACACTTATAGCTGGGCACCTAGTGGTGGAACCGCAGCTACTGCAACTGGTTTAGCAGCAGGTAGCTACACCGTTACCATCACTGACGCTAACAGTTGTCAAATTACAAGATCTTTCACTATTACACAACCAGCTACTCTAGCAGTAACAGCTGCTTCTCAAACCAATGTAGCATGTAATGGCGGATCAACTGGTACGGCTAGTGTTAATACTCCAACAGGTGGAACAGGCCCATACACATACAATTGGACTCCTGGAAACCCAACTGGTGACGGAACAACCACTGTAACTGGTCTAACCGCAGGTACTTGGACTTGTACAGTAACTGACGCTAACGGTTGTACTGCTACTAGAAACTTCACTATAACTCAACCAACTGCAGTAAATGTTACAGCAGCTTCACAAACTAATGTGGCTTGTAATGGAGGCGCAACGGGTGCGGCTAGTGTTAATACTCCAACAGGTGGAACAGGTCCATACACATACAACTGGACCCCTGGAAACCCTACAGGAGATGGCACTGCTACAGTTACAGGATTAACTGCTGGAACATGGACTTGTACCGTTACAGACGCTAACGGTTGTACTGCTTCTAGAAACTTTACAATAACTCAACCTACTGCAATAACTATTACAGCAGCTTCACAAACCAACGTGTCTTGTAATGGTGGATCAAATGGTGCCGCTAGTGTAAATGCCGCAACAGGTGGTGCTGGAGGATATACCTATAACTGGACCCCAGGAAATCCAACAGGAGACGGAACAGTTTCTGTAACAGGATTAACAGCTGGAACTTGGACGTGTACAGTTACTGATGCTAACGGATGTACATCTTCACAAAGTTTCACAATTACACAACCTACTGCTTTAGTAGTAGCTTCTAATTCTCAAACTCAAGAATCTTGTGCTGGAGCTAATAACGCTACTGCTTCTGTTTCTATTTCGGGTGGTGCTGGTGGATATACTTATTCATGGTCACCTTCTGGAGGTACTGCAGCTTCTGCTACAGGATTAACAGCAGGTACTTACACAGTTACTGTTACAGATGCTAATGGTTGTCAAGTATCTCAAGCATTTACAATCACAACAATCCCAGACCCTAATATTACATATCCGCAAAGTTCATATACATTGTTCTCAGGAAATGCAATTACAATTACGCCTTCAAACTCTGGTGGAGCAGTTAATTCATGGACAATAAATCCAGCGCTACCTACTGGGTTATCAATAAATCCTAGTACCGGAGTTATCTCTGGAACACCAGCAAATGGTTTTAACAACACTACTTATACCATTACAGGAACAAATGGTTCTTGTAATGATACTACTACTATTGAATTAAACGCTTTAACTTGTTATGGCTTTAATGCTAATGACATGATTTTAAGAGGTAATGCCTCTATTTCAGGTAGTGATGTTACTTTAACAACTGCTACGGGAAATCAATTTGGTGCATTATGGAGTACAGACCGTTTGGATTTAACTAAAGATTTTAGAGTAAAATCACAATTATATTTTGGTAATAGTGACGCTGGTGCCGATGGTTTAGCATTTGTAATTCAACCTCTAAGTAGTAACGAAGGTTCTGCAGGTGGAGGTATTGGATATGCAGGCATTAACCCTTCTCTTGCTATTGAATTTGATACATATTTCAATAGCCCTGGCGACCCTTACTCAAATGACCACATGGCAATTATGACTAACGGAAATACCACTAATCATAATAGCCCTATCAATCTTGGTAACATTGAAGATAATGCATGGCATGATTTTGAAGTTAGCTGGACAGCTAGTACCAATAATTTAACAGTATACTACGATGGAAGCTTAAGATACAACCAAACTATTGATATTGTAAATAGCATTTTTAGCGGTAATCAAAATGCATATTTTGGATTTACTGCTGCTACTGGTGGTTCTGTAAATACTCACGCTGTTAGATTAATCGAAAGCTGTTTAACTAAAATTTTAAATGTACCGCCAACAGTAACTGCTATTAATGATTTTAACAGTTGCTTCAATCAAACAACTTCAGCTCAATCATTTACAATTAGCGACGATACAACGCCTATTGCTAACATGACAGTAACAGCAACTTCTTCTAATACAAGTTTAGTTCCTAACAATCAAATTACCATCACAGGTGCTGGTGCTACTAAAGATATCACAGTAACTCCTGTAACTGGACAGTTTGGAACAACAACTATTACTGTACTAGTAGAAGATCAAGAAGGATTATCAGTTTCGGAAAGTTTCACTGTAACAATTGACGACACAGTAGCTCCTACTGTTGTAACACAAAACGTTACAATACAACTAGATTCTATTGGTAATGCAAATATTACTCCAGGAATGATTGATAACGGTTCTTCTGATAATTGTGACATTGACACAATTACTCTAGACACCACTTCTTTTAACTGCTCTAATGTAGGTAATAATACCGTAACATTGACAGTAACTGACGTAAAAGGCAACTCAAGCTCTAACACAGCAGTAGTAACTGTTGAAGACAATATTGACCCAACTATAGTGGCTCAAAACATTACGATTCAACTGAATGCTTCTGGAGCAGCAACTATCACAGCTAATGATATTAACACGGGAAGCTATGATAATTGTAGCATAGCTTCAATGTCTTTAAGTCAAACAAATTTCGATTGTTCTCACCTAGGAACTAATACTGTAGATATTACAGTAGTAGACAACAACGGAAACAGTTCAACTCAATCAGTAACGGTTACAGTAGTTGACGTTATTAATCCTATAGCAATCGGACAAAATATCACGTTATCTCTAGACACAAATGGTCAATTAATTTTAGACCCTGCCCTTATTGATAACGGATCAAATGACAACTGTAGCTTTACACTAACGGCATCTCCAAACATATTTGGCCCTTCAAATATTGGAGTGAATAATGTAATATTAGTTGCAACAGATGCTTCCGGTAATACAAATTATACAACCGTACAAGTAACAATTATCGATACAGTAAATCCTGTAGTAAATACACAAAACATTAACATCAATTTAGATAATAATGGATTAGCAACTATAACAGCTAATCAAGTAAACAACGGATCTACAGATAATGCGCAAATTGCAAGCATGAGTGTCGCTCCTGATACATTTACTTGTAGTGAATTAGGAACTAATACCGTTACCCTAACCATTACAGATACTTCAGGAAATACACAAACAGGAACTGCAACAGTAACAGTATCGGACATCACAGTACCAACAATCACAGCGCCAGCTGCAGTTACCACAACTACAAACACAGCTTGTACTGCAACAGGAGTATCTCTTGGAACGCCAGTAACTGCTGACAACTGTTCAGTAGCAAGCGTAACAAACAACGCGCCAGCAGCATTCCCATTAGGTACTACAACCGTAACTTGGACAGTAGTAGACGGTTCTGGTAACACAGCTACTGCTACTCAAGTAGTAACGGTAACTGACGCAACGGTACCTACAATTACAGCTCCTGCTGCAGTAACCGTTCCAACAAACAATGGATGTTTCGCATTAAATGTGAGTCTTGGTAATGCAACAACAGCAGACAACTGCTCAGTTGCTAATGTAACTAACGATGCGCCAGCAACATTCCCAATTGGAAATACAACTGTAACTTGGACTGTAGTAGATGCTTCTGGTAATACAGCTACTGCTACTCAAGTAG
>CAZCIV010000012.1:0-19881 GCA_964498595.1 uncultured Flavobacterium sp. | reverse complement strand
ATATTTCACTGCACACTTTTTCATTAATTCCAGATTCTGAGAGTTTGAAATTATATACGTTTCTTCAAGTTAAAGAAGATTCTCATAGTTTATTTGGATTTGTTGAAAAACAGGAAAGAGAACTTTTTAAGTTATTACTTTCGGTTTCTGGCGTAGGAGCTAGTACAGCAAGAACCATGTTGTCATCATTAGCACCAGCCCAAATAATACAAGCTATAGCATCAAATGATGTGGCTACTATTCAATCAATGAAAGGTATTGGGGCAAAAACTGCTCAGCGAATTATCCTTGATTTAAAAGAAAAAGTGTTAAAAGTGTACAATTTGGATGAAGTTTCTGTGGTTGAAAGCAATACAAATAAAGATGAAGCGTTATCTGCTTTAGAGGTTTTAGGTTTTGCTAGAAAGACTGCTGAAAAAACGATTGATAAAATTATAAGAGATACCCCAAATGCCTCTGTAGAAAACTTAATAAAACAAGCTTTAAAAAATTTATAAAACTTGAAAGAAAATATCATAAAAACGGTTAGTAAATTACAATATAGCCTTGCATTCTTTTGTATGCTTTTTTCGTTTTCACTACAAGCGCAGGTAGATGAAGAAAAAAAAGATTCTGTTAAAACAGGTGTTGATTTAGGTAAGCTTAAAATGCCAAATCCTGTAAGTATAATTGATAAATATACCTATGATTCAGCGACAGATAGGTATATTTTTACAAGCAGTGTGGATGGTTTTAATATCAACTATCCTATGATTTTAACGCCTAAACAATATCAAGAATTGGTTTTGCGCGAACAGATGAGAAAATATTATCAGGAGAAATCGGATGCAATTGATGGTAAAAAAGCAGGCTCTGAACAAGCAAAAAGAGATTTACTACCTCGATATTACGTGAATTCTAAATTTTTTGAAACTATTTTTGGAGGTAATACTATTGATATAAAACCCACAGGTTCTGTAGAATTAGATTTAGGTGTTCGTTTTACTAAACAAGATAACCCCTCTTTTTCACCTCGAAATAGAAAGACCACTAGTTTTGATTTTAATCAAAGAATTAGTGTAGGACTTCAAGGAAAAGTAGGGACACGCTTGAATGTTAATATTAATTATGACACTCAATCAACTTTTGCTTTTCAAAATCTAATAAAACTAGAATACACACCAACAGAAGATGATATTATACAGAAGATAGAGGTAGGTAATGTTAGTTTTCCACTTTCAAATTCATTAATAAGAGGTGCTCAAAATTTATTTGGAGTAAAAGCTCAGTTACAATTTGGTAAAACCACTTTTACAGGTGTTTTTTCTGAACAAAAATCACAAACAAAATCAGTTACTGCACAAGGTGGAGGAACTTTGCAAGATTTTGAATTATTTGCATTGGATTATGATGTGGATCGTCACTATTTTTTATCTCAATATTTTAGAGATAAATATGATAAAGCATTAGAAACATTTCCTTACATAAATTCTAGAGTTCAAATTAACAGAATTGAAGTTTGGATTACTAACAAGCAAAATAGAGTTAATTCGACTGAAAATAATTTAAGAAACATTGTTGCCTTACAAGACATAGGAGAAGGTCCACTAACAAATGTTTTACCAGAAGAAACAGTTCATGTTAATTTGATATCAAACCCAAATTTTTATAATGTTTCTGCAGATACACCATCTAATAATACTAATAATAAATTTGATCCAAGTAATATTGGTAGTAATTTTTTAAATAGTTCTATTCGAGATGTTTCAACCGCTTCTAATGGTTTTAATATAACAGGTATGGCCGAAGGTGTTGATTTTGCAAAATTAGAGAATGCTAGAAAATTAACTTCTTCAGAATATACATTTCATCCACAGCTAGGTTATATTTCACTTAATCAACGTTTGGCTAATGATGAAGTTTTAGCAGTTGCTTATCAATATACAATTGGAGATCAAGTTTATCAAGTTGGTGAATTTGGAACAGATGGTGTGGATGCTACTAATGTTAGTTCGGTTGGTATACCTAATTCTCAGGCGTTAATATTAAAACTTTTAAAAAGTAATTTAACAGTTTCAGAGTATCAAATAGGTGGTGTTGATCCTAAATTTACTATGCCAACATGGAATTTAATGATGAAAAATATTTATCAAATTCCTGGAGGATATCAATTGCAACAAGAAGATTTTAAATTAAACATTTTATATACTGACCCATCACCTTTAAATTATATTACACAAGCTGGTTCAGACGCACTTCCCTCTGATGTTGCAGATACACCATTATTAAAAGTCTTTGACTTGGATAAATTGAATTATACAAATGACCCTCAAAATGGAGGTGATGGTTTTTTTGATTTTTATCCAGGGTTAACAATAGATCCCTTAAAAGGTCGAATTATTTTCCTTAAAGCTGAACCTTTTGGAAGACATTTATTTAATAAATTAGATTTATCTTCACTTCCAGAAAATTATGATTTAGTTTCAACTTACAATAGTAATCAGGCTAAATATGTTTTTAGAAGTTTATATAAAACAACTCAGGCAAAAGCACTGCAGGAGAGTGCAAAGAATAAATTTCAAATTAAAGGACGCTATAAATCAATGGGTGGTGACGGAATTTCTATTGGAGCGTTTAATGTTCCACAAGGATCGGTTGTGGTTAGAGCAGGAGGTAGAATTTTAGTTGAAGGAGTGGATTATACAGTAAATTACCAAATGGGTAAAGTGAATATTTTGGATCCTTCTCTTGCAAATACTCCTGTTGAAGTTTCAGTGGAAAATAACGCTGTTTTTGGTCAGCAAACAAGAAGGTTTTGGGGGTTTAATGTTGAGCATAAATTTAATGATAAATTTGTAGTTAATGCAACTATGTTAAATTTGACGGAACGTCCTTTTACTACAAAATCAAATTATGGACAAGAATCGGTTAATAATACAATCTTTGGATTTAATGGGAATTTTTCTACTGAAGTACCATTTTTAACTAGATTAGTAAATAAACTTCCCAATGTTGACACGGATGTTCCATCTAATATATCACTTAGAGGAGAAATTGCTTATTTGAAACCAGGTGCATCTAAAGCTGATCAATTTAATGGAGAACCTACAAGCTATATTGATGATTTTGAAGGGTCGCAATCAACTATAGACATGAGAACACCACTTGCATGGTCCTTATCGAGTGTTCCATTAGAAGGAGCTTTTGATGGTAATATAACTTCAGATGAGCCAGTAGTTGATGCATTAAATGTTGGGTATAAAAGAGCTAAATTATCATGGTATTCAATTGATCCCGTTTTTTATGTACAACCACCTGCGGGAATTTCTGATAATGATTTGTCATCAAATAGAACAAGAAGAATTTTTAGTAGAGAATTATATCCTGTTACGGATATTGCACAAGGGCAATCAACAGTGATTAGTACACTAGATATGACTTACTATCCAAGAGAAAGAGGACCTTATAACTATAATCCCGACATAGCAGCAACTAATCAATTTTCAGAAATTGAAGCTCCAGAAAATTGGGCTGGTATTATGCGTTCCATAAATTCAACAAATTTTGAACAGTCAAATGTAGAATATATCCAATTTTGGGTTCTTGATCCTTACTATGGTAATTCTGGAGATGTGGCAGATCCAAATAATACAGGTAAAATAGTGTTTAATTTAGGTGAAATATCTGAAGATATCTTACGTGATGGTCGAAAACAATATGAAAATGGATTACCAGAAGCAAATTCTAATCAACCAACAATCTCTACTGAATGGGGAGAACAACCAGCTTCTCAATCATTAATATATGCATTTGATACTAATGCTAACAATAGGGAAGTACAAGATGTTGGGTTTGATGGTTTGAATGACGTAGATGAGGCAATAAAATATCCTCAATTTGCATCACAACCTGACCCATCAGCAGATAATTATCAATTCTATCTTAATGCTGATGGAGATGTTGTTTCTAGATATAGAAATTACAATGGATTCGAAGGAAATTCACCTGTTAATGTTACCGATACTAATAGAGGAAACACAACTTATCCAGATGTTGAAGATGTTAATCGTGATAACACAATGAACACGATTAATGCGTATTTTAAATTTGAGGTTCCAATCTTAAAATATCCTGATTCAGATAATGGTGTTCCTATTGGACAAAACTATATTGTAGACTCCAGAAAATTTACAGATGTTTTACCAAATGGACAAACTGCAAATGCCAGATGGATTTTGTATAAAATTCCTATTCAAGAATTTACAGATGCCAACAAAGTAGGTCCAATAAATGATTTTAGATCAATAAGATTCATGCGAATGTACATGACAGGATTTAAAGATGAAATTACTCTACGTTTTGGGGCTTTGGATCTGGTTAGAGGTGAGTGGAGACGATTTGTCAATTCATTAGATATTAATGATCCTAATCCTGATGATGATAATACAGGTTTTGATGTAGTTGCTTTAAATATTCAGGAAAATGGTAATAGAACTCCTATTAAATATGTTACACCGCCGGGAGTAGTTAGAGAACAATTATATAATAATAATACAGTTATAAATCAAAATGAACAGTCATTATCTTTAAGAGTATACGATAAAACTGGTGGGCTTTCACAAGGGTTACAACCAAATGATTCTAGAGCTGTTTTTAAGAATGTGAGTGTTGATATGCGACAATTTAAAAAATTGCGTATGTTTTTACATGCCGAAGGGACTGAAAATGGAGGTTTGCAAGATGATAATTTAATTGCTTTTATAAGATTTGGAAATGATTTCACAGATAATTTCTATCAAGTAGAAATTCCATTAAAGGTTACTGCATATGGGGAATCTTCTGCAGATGCTATTTGGCCAGCTGAAAATGAGATCGAAGTTCCTTTATCACTATTAACAAAATTAAAAATATTATCGTTAGCTAGTGATCCTTCAATTGTTTACGATCCTAACGGAATTGGTTTTGTAGAGGAGGAGAATCTTGGGTCTTCAAAAAATAGATTAACACTAGGAATTAAAGGGAATCCAAATTTTGGGTTGGTTAGAACTTTAATGATTGGTGTAAAAAACAAGTCGGGTCAAGTTCAAAGAGGAGAGGTTTGGTTTAACGAGTTGCGCATGTCTGATATGGATAATAAAGGAGGATACGCAGCAGTAGCAAACTTAGATACTAATTTAGCCGATTTTGCAACGGTTTCTGCAACAACTCGAATGAGTACAATTGGCTTTGGATCTCTTGAGCAAGGTCCTAATGAAAGAAGCAGAGAAGATGTTTTTCAATATGATATTGTTACTAATTTAAATCTAGGTAAATTATTACCAAAAAAATGGAGAATTAATTTACCATTAAATTATGGTGTTGGCGAACAAACAATTACTCCTAAATTCGATCCGTTCTATCAAGATATTGAATTGAAACAACTCTTAAAATTCACTTCTGATCCTACTGAGCGTTCTAATATAGAGAATCGTGCAATAGATTATACTAAGAGAACAAGTATAAATTTAATTGGTGTTAAGAAAGAAAAAAATCCAGAAAAGAAACCTCATTTTTATGATGTAGAGAATATTACGCTATCGTATTCACTTAACGAAACACAACATCATGATTATGAAATTGAAAATCTAGTTGATCAACAAAATCGATCTACTGTTGATTACGCATATTCATTTAAACCTTTAAGTGTTGAGCCTTTCAAAGAAACAAAGTTGTTCAAGAAAAGTAGTTATTATAAATTACTATCCGATTTTAATTTTAATTTTTTACCGACTAATATTTCTTTTAGTTCAACTATTTTAAGACAATTTAATAAGCAAAGATTTAGATTGGTAGATGTTCAAGGTATTGGATTAGGTGATTTGTATAGAAGAAATTATTTTTTTAATTATCAATACGGATTAAACTATAATATAACAAAGTCTCTTAAGGTTAATTATACAGCTTCTTCCAATAATATTGTTAGAAATTATCTTGATGAAAATAACATGCCTATTGATGGTCTTGATATATGGGATGATTATTGGAATACAGGACAAGCTAATCAACACAACCAACAATTTGTTGTAAATTATGATTTGCCTATCAGTAAGTTGCCTATATTTAGTTTTGTAAAATCTACATATACTTACACAGGTGATTATAATTGGCAACGTTCTTCAGATGCGTTTTCTTCCATTCAAGCTGAAGATGGAACTCTTTACCAACTTGGAAATACAATTCAAAATGCTAGTTCTCATAAATTGAATACAGCCTTAAATATGGATTTGTTTTATAAGTATATCGGTTTAACAAAAACAAAATCTAATAAAAGTGCAAAGAATAAAGAAAAACAAGCTGCTCCAAAGCCAGGGCAAAAAGTTACAGCTGCTCCAGGAAATAAAAATATTTCAACAGAGCGAAGTTTGTTTTCCGCTGGATTAATAGGAGTTCTTACGAGTGTAAAAAACATACAAATTAATTATACAGAAAATAGAGGAACGGTTCTGCCAGGGTATTTACCAGGATTGGGATTTTTTGGATCATCAAAACCTACTTTAGGATTTATTTTTGGAAGTCAAGCAGATGTTCGATATGAAGCGGCAAAAAATGGTTGGCTTACAACCTTTCCAGAATTTAATCAAAATTTCACTCAAATACAAAACAAAAAATTAAATCTTACAGCAAAAGTTGAAGTCTTTCCAGACTTAACAATAGATTTGAATGCAGATCGTTCTTATACCTATAATTTTTCTGAACAATATGATGTTTCTGGAGGAGTTTATAATTCACGTTCTCCATACGATTTTGGGAATTTTAATATTTCTACAATTCTTATAAAGACGGCCTTTTCACAAAGTGATTTGAATTTTTCTCAAGCATTTCAAGATATGAGAGATAATAGGTTAGTTGTTGCTAATAGATTAGCTGAAAACTATTATGGTTCTTCTGTTTTTCCTAGGGATACAGATGGATATCCTGTAGGGTATGGAAAAAATAGTCAGCAGGTTTTACTTCCTTCTTTCATAGCGGCTTATTCAGGAACAGATGCTGGTAAAATTTCTACAGGAGTTTTTAGAAATACTCCTTTGCCAAATTGGAATATTAAATATACTGGACTAATGCGTTATTCATGGTTTAAAGAAAATTTCAAAATGTTTTCGATACAGCATGGATATAGGGCTAGTTATAATGTTAATGCTTTTAGGTCAAATTTAAATTCATCACCAACAGATGCTAATGGTAATTTCTTTGCTAATAAAATAGTATCTAATGTAAATTTAGTTGAGCAATTCAATCCTCTTGTAAAAGTTGATTTAACGCTGAAAAATTCATTTAAACTTCTAGCCGAAATAAAAAAGGATAGAACTCTAAACATGAGTTTTGATAATAATTTATTGACGGAAGTAATAGGTAATGAATACATAATTGGATTAGGATACAGAATCAAAGATGTAACTATAAATTCTGCTTTAGCCGATAATGTTTCTGGTGTTATAAAAAGTGATATTAATTTGAAGGCTGATTTTTCACTACGTAAAAGTAATACTATTGTTCGTTATTTAGATTATGACAATAATCAACTAGGAGGTGGACAAGATTTATGGTCAATAAAATTAACAGCCGATTATTCATTTAGTAAATATTTAACAGCAATTTTCTTTTATGATCATCAATTTTCTCAAGCAGTAATTTCAACTTCTTTTCCAACAACAAATATTAGAAGCGGTTTTACACTTCGTTATAATTTTGGTAATTAAATGATGTATAAATAAATAAATTTGAGATTTATTTTTAATGTTTTTTTGCAAAAAAAATAACAAAAACCTTTTTTTCTATTCAATAAATACAATTACATTTGTACTTCAAAATTAATAACAAATGAATATACCAACTAATTTAAAATACACAAAAGACCACGAATGGGTTTCTGTAAATGGTGACGTTGCTACTGTAGGGATTACTGATTTTGCCCAAAAAGAATTGGGTGATATTGTATATGTGGAAGTAGAAACATTAGATCAAACCTTAAGTAAAGACGAAGTTTTCGGAACAGTTGAAGCGGTTAAAACAGTTTCTGATTTGTTTTTACCATTATCTGGAGAAATTATTGAATTCAACGATTCTTTAGAATCAAGTCCAGAGAAAGTAAACACTGACCCTTATGGCGATGGTTGGATGGTAAAGGTGAAAGTTTCTAATATTGATGAGATTGATACACTTTTGTCAAGTGAGGATTATAAAGCACTTATTGGAGCGTAAATTCTTTTGGCTTGCTTTAATTTGGACCTTTGTTATAACTGTCGCAAGTTTAGTAAGTGTAAATTCATTTTCAAAAATAAAATCTGTTGGTAATGATAAGATAGTGCATTTCTTATTTTACTTTTTCTTTGTAATGTTTTGGGGATTAGCAAAAAAGCAAAATCATTCTAATAGAAAATATAATTTATTGATATTTATATTTGCAATGAGCTATGGATTGATTATAGAGGTTTTACAAGCTACATTAACAAATACAAGACAAGCAGATTTTTATGATTTTTTGGCAAATACAATGGGGGCATTTGTAGGTTTAGTTGTGTTGCTTTTTTATAAAAATAAATTTTTTTAATTTTTTTTCAAAACATTTCTAATATTAAGTATATTAGCACCTTCAAAATTAAAGTTATGGAAGTAAAGAAAAATCCAAATGTTGATCCAAAGAGAAATAGTTCTCTTTATTTTCTTGTAGGTTTAACAGCAGTTTTAATGTTAACTTATGTGAGTTTAGAGATGAAATCTCAAGATCCAATTGAAGAAACTGTAGAAATTGGTGTGGCAGATAACATGATAGTGGATGAGGAAGAGGTTATCTTAACAATGCCTCCTGCACAAAAATTACCACCACCACCTCCGCCAGCACCTGAAGTAATTCAAATTGTTGATAATAAGCAAGTATTAGAAGAAAAGAAAATTGAAACTACAGAAGTAAATGAAAATAAAGCTGTAGTTGTAACTCAAGCTTCTTCATACGGAGAAGAGGGAGGAACTGCTGAAGAGCTTGATGAAGAAGTGCCTTTCGCTGTTATTGAAGATGTGCCTGTTTTTCCTGGTTGTGAAGGTGTTGCAAAAAACAAACGTTTAGAGTGTTTTATGGAGCAAATGGCTAAACACATTAAGAAAAATCAGCAATATCCAGAAAGAGCAATGGAAGATAATATTCAAGGTAGAGTAGCTGTTCTTTTTGTTATTGATAAAGATGGAAGTATTACTAATATTCAAGCTAGAGGACCTAAAGGGGGTGAATTACTTGAAAAAGAAGCTTTAAGAGTAATCTCTAAATTGCCTAAGTTTAAACCAGGAATGCAAAGAGGAAAGCCTGTAAAAGTTAAATACAGCCAACCAATTACATTCAAATTGCAATAATTTCAAATCCCAACTTAGAGTTGGGATTTTTTTTGGCATGTAAATTGTATAGATTATAATAATCAGATTGTTAACTATTAATCTATATAATTATGAAAGCAAATGTTGATTTCCCGAAAAGAGCTAAAAACAGCTTTATTTATTTTCAAGTTGGTTTAATTGCTACTATGTTAGTGGTTCTTTTTATTCTTGAATTTAATTTTGAGGATAAAAAATACAAAGCAAAATATATTCCTACAGTAGATATCCCTGAGGAAGAAACGTTTGTATACAATCCTGCGCCCATAACGAAACCTCAAATTACTGTTAAACCATTAGTTACAAAAAGTCCACTTACACAGGTTTTTAAAATTACTAAAGAAGAGCCTAAAAAGGAGGATAATCAAACAAAATTAGCAAGTCAAGATAGTCATGGGGATAATCAAAGCAATACAAATTCAAATCCAATCGTAAATCCTGATAATACTGGTAAAGTTGAAACCCTATCAGAATACTCACCTTTTTCGGTTGAACAATTGCCCATGTTTCCAACTTGTAAAGGATTAAGTAGAGCAGAACAAAAAGCTTGTTTCGATGAACAATTAGCTAAAGCGATTGTGAAAAACTTAGTATATCCTGAAGAAGATTTAGAAGCTGGAAAGCAAGGGGTAGCCCAAGTAGAATTTATTATTGATGAAAATGGTGCTATCACTAATGTTGTAGTGTTAAATAATAGGAGAGCTACTTTAGGAATGCAAAAAGCGGCAGAGAAAGCCGTAAAAAGAATCCCTAAATTAATTCCTGCAAAGCAAGGGAATAAAGAAGTAAGAATCAAATACACAATACCAGTTGTGTTTAAAATGCAATAATTAAATATTATTTGAGATAAAAAGTCCCATTTCGATGGGATTTTTTTATTTTTACAAATTATAATTCTTTGTGAAATGAACATCAAACAATATTTAGACTCAACCTATCTTAAAACCGCAGCTCAGGCGAATCTTTCTGAAAAAGAAAATACTGAAGTTGTGAAAAATTGTATTCAAGAAGCCATTGATAATGATTTTAAATTGATTATGATTCGTCCAGATAAAGTTGCTTTGGCAAAAAGAATGATTGAAGAATCAAATTCAAAAGTAACTATTGGAACTGTTATCGATTTTCCATTAGGAAATGGAACTTTAGATAATAAATTATCAGAAGCGAAACGTGCTATCGAAAATGGTGTTGATGATCTGGACTATGTGGTAGATTATGAGGCTTTTAAAAGGGGTGAAATAGATGTTGTAAAAGAGCAAGTTTTACAAGGAACAAAGTTAGGATTAGAGTATAATAAAATTGTAAAGTGGATAATTGAGGTTGCGGCTTTAGATAATCATCAGATTGTTCAATTATCGGCTTTAATTAAAAATGTAGTAATTGCTAATTTTAGCGAGAAAGAATACGATAAAGTATTTGTAAAATCATCAACAGGTTTTTATAAAACGCCAGAAGGTGTTCCAAACGGAGCAACTATTCCTACTATAAAATTAATGCTTGAAAATTCTTGTCCGCTACCAGTTAAAGCTGCAGGTGGAGTAAGAACCTATGATGAAGCTGTAGAAATGGTTCAATTAGGCGTAAAACGAATTGGAACTTCAGCTGCTAAAGTAATTGCAAATGGCGAAATTTCAAATAGTGATTATTAAAAATATCTTATGAGAAAAATATATAGTTTACTGTTGTTGGTTTTCGGATTTACGACTTTTGCTCAAAGTTCAACTAACGAACAATTTCCAGTATTTTCAGAATGCGAAAATGCTGTCGGAAAACAACAAGAGACTTGTTTTTATAATACGATTCAAAATTATTTTTATAATAATTATAAAGTACCGCAACAACTACAAGAGCAAAATTATAAAGGAGTTGTAATTACCGTTTTTGAAGTGGATACTACAGGAAATTTCAAGGTTTTGTATACCAATGCTGCTCACGAGTCATTAAAAAAAGAAGCTGCTCGCGTTTTTGAATCGTTGCCAAAAGTTTCACCTGCTACTTATGCAGGAAAGCCAACGTATTCCAAATTTTCTATAAAAATCAATATTCCTTTAGTTGCCCCAAGCACGCAAGAGGATGTAGCTACTAAGTATGCCAAAACAAATACGCTGTTAATTGATAACAAAAAAGAATTATCAGAATACGATGATTTGGTGATAAATCCATTCGAAAATCCGCAGTTTAAAAGTTCGGGAATTGTGCAGTTTTCTCATCAAAATTATGGTGTTTTCGATGCTTTGTTAAATCAAGTAGGAAGTAATAATCATACGGCTTCAAAACCTTATTCGTATGATGAAGTAGCAAAATATTATGATTTCGAAACGGCAAATCAATCTTTTGTGAAACAAAAAGCATCTTGGTGGGGAAGAAAATTATGGAACGAAAATTTAGTAGCGATTCAAGGCGAAGAATATTGGTTCACTCTAAATCCAATTTTCGATTTTAGAATTGGAAAAGATACTGAAAGTGAAGCTTCGAACACATTTGTTAACACAAGAGGTTTAATTGTAAATGGTGGTTTAGGAAAGCAATTAACTTTTACAACTTCAATTTATGAAAGTCAAGGAAGATTTGCTGATTATTACAATGCATATTCAGAAAGTATCCGTCCTTCGGGAGGAAATCCAGCGATTATCCCAGGAATTGGAATTGCGAAACGTTTTAAAGAGGATGCTTATGATTTTCCATTGGCAGAAGCTAATATCAAATACCAACCAAGTAAATTTGTAAATCTACAACTAGGTTACGGAAGAAATTTCTTAGGTGATGGATATCGTTCTTTATTACAAAGTGATGGTGCAAGCCCATATCCGTATTTTAAAATCAATACTACTTTTTGGAAAATTAAATACACCAATACCTACATGTGGCTGAAAGATGTTCGTGATGCTGCTACAGTTGATGGAACGTATGCTACAAAATACATGGCAAGTCATTATTTGAGTTGGAATGTAACGAAAAGATGGAATTTAGGTTTCTTTGAAAATGTGGTTTGGACGAATACCAATGATAGAGGTTTTGATTTCAATTTTGTGAATCCATTAATTTTTTACAGAACGGTTGAGTTTGGCTCATCGTCTAAAACAGGAAATGCATTGCTTGGATTAACTTCAAAATACAAATGGAACAATCAAATTAACCTCTACGGACAGTTTTTAATTGACGAATTTGCAATTGGTGATGTTAAAGAGAGCAATCAAAGTTGGAGAAATAAACTTGCGTATCAAATAGGAGCAAAGTATTACGACGCTTTCAAAGTTAAAAATTTATTACTTCAATTGGAATACAATCAAGTACGTCCTTATGTGTATTCTCATAGTGATCCTATTACAAATTATGGTCACAACAATCAAAGTATGGGGCATTTATGGGGAGCGAATTTTAGAGAATTCATTGCTATTGCACGTTATTATAAAGGAAGATATTTTGCTGATGCGAAATTAATTTACGGCCAACGCGGATTTGATTTCAATAACGGAACCGACAACTTCAACTATGGAGGCAATATCTATTTAGATTACGATGAAAATCGCCCTTACGATACTGGAGTTTCGATTGCACAAGGAAATAAAACAACGGTTATGATTGCCGATTTACAAATAGGGTATTTGGTTAATCCAGCTTCAAATTTAAAAGTTTTTGGAAATGTTATGTTCAGAAATTTCGATCCAACTGCTGAAACTGTTGCAACTGTGAAATCAAACACTACTTGGTTTTCAATTGGATTAAGAAGCGATTTATTTAACTGGTATTTTGATTATTAATAGATTTAACTAATTTTCTAAATTCTAAATTCTAAATTCTAATTTTCATATCGTATCTTTGCGCGCAATTTCAAAGCGAAAAACACTAAAGTGGACACAAATACACAACCTCAAATTAAAAAATCTCTTTACAAAGACTTTGTAGAAATTACAAAGGCGCGCTTATCTATTAGTGTAGTGGTTTCTACTATTGCTGGTTATTTGTTAGGGTTTGATGATGAGCAACCTTTTCAATGGTTAGTTTTGGTATTGTTGATTGTTGGTGGTTATTGCATGGTGGGTGCATCTAATGTTTTTAACCAAATCATCGAAATTGAATTAGATGCCAAAATGGACAGAACTAAAAATCGTCCGTTGCCTTCTGGCCGAATTACTAAACAAAATGCTTTTATTTTAGGTTGTATATTAACTTTTTTAGGGTTAGCTATTTTATACAATGTAAATCCTAAGACTGCTATGTTTGGAACGATTTCGATTTTCATGTATGTCAGTTTGTATACGCCATTAAAAACAGTAACACCTCTTTCGGTATTTGTAGGTGCTTTTCCTGGCGCTATTCCTTTTATGTTAGGATGGGTTGCAGCAACGGGGCATTTTGGAATTGAGGCCGGAACGTTATTTATTATTCAATTCTTTTGGCAGTTTCCTCATTTTTGGGCTATTGGTTGGTTTTTATATGAAGATTATGAAAAAGCAGGATTTTTCATGTTGCCAACAGGAAAGCGCGATAAAAAAACGGCTTTACAAACTATTTTATACACAATTTGGATGATTTTAGCATCTGTGATTCCGGTTTTTGGATTTACTGGTAAATTAATGTTGTCTAAAATTTCTACTGCATTGGTAGTTTTATTAGGTTTGTGGATGTTATTTTATGCGGTAAAACTGTACAAGGAGATGGATGCAAAAGCGGCAAGAAAATTAATGATTGTTAGTGTTTCGTATATTTCGTTGTTACAAATAATATATGTTATAGATAAATTTTTACGATAGTTATGGAAAATAGAATGACTTTGGAAGAAGAACAAGCTCGTAAAGGCAGAACGTACAAAATGTTGTTGTGGTTCGGAATGATTAGCATTTGTATGATTTTCGCTGGACTAACAAGTGCCTATGTAGTAAGTAAATCAAGGCCAGATTGGTTGAAAGATTTTGTATTGCCTTCTGCATTTGTAATCAGTACAGTAGCTATGTTAGTAAGTAGTTTTACTTTTTACTTAGCTTTACAAGCAACAAAAAAAGACAACAGAAATGGTGCTTCCATGTTTTTATTGATTACTTTAGCGCTTGGAATCGCGTTTATAGTATTACAATTTAAAGGATTTGGACAAGTAATTGATAATGGATATTTTTTTACTGGAAGTGAGAGTAATGTAACGACTTCTTTTCTGTATATTGCTGTCTTAGTTCATATTGCACACCTTTTAGGAGGTATTATTTCTCTTTTAGTGGTAATTTATAATCATTATAAACAAAAATACAATTCCGCTCAAACCCTTGGTATAGAGCTAAGTGCGATGTATTGGCACTTTATGGATTTTATTTGGGTTTATTTGTTTTTATTTTTCTATTTTTTCAAATAGAAAAAAAATAATAAATTTGGGAACTTTTTAACAATTAAAAAATTTATGGGAGCGACAGTTATTACAGACGAACACGCTTTAGACGGAGGTCCAGGACCATTAGGAGCAACCTATGGTAAAATGATGATGTGGTTTTTCATCTTATCAGATGCATTAACTTTTTCTGGTTTCTTAGCCGCGTATGGTTTTTCAAGATTTAAATTCATTGAAACTTGGCCTATCGCCGATGAAGTTTTTAACCACTTTCCATTTTTACATGGTGTAAATGCACCAATGTATTATGTTGCGTTAATGACTTTTATCTTAATTTTCTCTTCTGTAACTATGGTATTGGCTGTAGATGCAGGTCATCACATGAAAAAAACAAAAGTAGCGTTCTACATGTTTTTAACTATTATTGGTGGTTTTATCTTCTTGGGTTCTCAAGCTTGGGAATGGAAAAACTTCATCAAAGGAGAATATGGTGCTGTTGAAACTAAAGGTGGTTCAATCTTGCAATTTGTTCAAAAACAAGAAGACGGAACATTTAAAAGAGTAGCTTTAGCTGATTTTGCAGCTACTTTGCCTGAAGCAAGAGAGCAATTAAACAGAAATAATGGTATGTGGTTCATGAGCGAATCTTCTTTACCAACCTATTCTGTTAATGAAGTTGTTGAAGGTTTTAAAGCAGATGAGTCTATTTTAGTTCGTTCAGAGTATTTAAATGCTGAAAAACATAAAACTGTTTTATCAAGAGAAGAATCTTTAAAAAGATTAGCTGAAGCTAAATATGTAGTTGAAGGTGCTAACTTAGTTAGAAACGAGTACGGACATAAATTATTTGCTAACTTCTTCTTCTTTATTACAGGTTTCCACGGATTCCACGTATTTACAGGAGTATTAATTAATATCATCATTTTCTTTAATGTGTTATTAGGTACTTACGAGAAAAGAAAAAGTTACGAAATGGTTGAAAAAGTTGGATTATACTGGCACTTTGTCGATTTAGTGTGGGTATTCGTATTTACTTTCTTCTATTTAGTATAATTTATAATAAAAGTATATCATGGCACACGCACACGAATCAAATACAAAAAGAATTTGGGTAGTTTTTGGAATTCTATCTGTAATTACTATCGTAGAAGTTTTATTCGGTATCTATAAACCAAAGGCATTGTTTTTTAACAATTTCGCTGGAATGAACTTGCTTAACTGGTTATTTATCATCTTAACTATTGTAAAAGCTTATTATATTACTTGGGCTTTTATGCACATGGAAGGTGAGAAAAAATGGTTTAGAAGATCTATCGTTTGGACAGTAGTTTTCTTAATCCTTTATCTATCTTTTATTTTATTAGTTGAAGGAAACTATGTTTTTGATGTTTATAAAACAGGTCATTTAAAGTGGATATTTTAACACTTGTTTCTATTATATAATCCCGATTTACATCGGGATTTTTTTTACTTTTGTATGAACAAAATAAGTTTCATATAATGAAAAATAAATTAGTCCTCATTTCACTTTTTATATTGCCTATCGCTATTTATTTAGTTTTTTCAACGGCATCTCATAATTCTCTTTTTTTACCAACAATTTCTAAGAATAATAAAGATATTCCAGTCGATTGGACAAGTTTAGATGGCTCGAAAGAGTCTATGAAAGGTAAGATAACGGTTTTAGGTTTTGTTGGTGATAGTGTTATTGAAAACCGCGGTAACTTTTTTAATTTAAATCAGAAGATTTATAATAAGTATAAAGGCTTTAAAGATTTTCAAATGATAATGGTGGTTCCTTTAGGAAATGAAAAAAAATGCCAACAAATCATAGATGAATTAGCACCAATAACTGGTGATATGAAAGGATGGAGATTTGTTTTTTCAACTCCAGAAAAAATTCAAGAATTCTATGATAGTTATAAATTGATGGGGAAATTGGATGAAAACAAAGGAACTCCTGCTGTAATTATTGTAGATAAAGAATTGAATCATCGCGGTAGAAAAGGAAAAAATAAAAAAGGTGAGGAGGAGTACAAAGAAAGTTATAATACTATTTCGGCAGCCGATTTACATAACGAAATGACAGATGACGTAAAAATCATTCTTCGCGAATATCGTTTGGCTTTAAAAAAGAATAAAAACGAAAGAAAAGATGCTTTCCGTGATAACATCAAAGAGAATATTGAAAAACAAAAGTAATTTTCATGAAGAATAAATCATACATCGGAATTTCATTCATCGTTTTGATTTTCGGAATTTGGGCAGTACCAAAAATCATTGCTAAATTTCAAAAATCAGATTTAGTAGAAATTGGCCCAGTACCAGCATTCAAATTAATGAATCAAGACAATAAAACCATTTCGGATAAAGATTATTTGGGTAAAGTATATGTTGTGGAGTTTTTCTTTTCTACATGTCCTACGATTTGTCCTAAAATGAATGAAAGTATGTTGCAATTGCAAAACGAATTTTATGGGAACCCAAATTTTGGAATTGCTTCTATAACCATCGATCCTGTAAAAGATACGCCTCAAGTTTTAAAAGAGCATGCTAATTTATTAGGTGTAAAGCATTATAATTGGCATTTTTTGACAGGTGATAAAGAATACATCTACAGTTTAGCAAACAAAGGCTTTAATTTGTATGCCGGTGAAAATAATAAAGTAGCTGGTGGATTTGAACATTCTGGTTTGTTTGCATTAGTGGATAAAGATGGAAAAATCAGATGTAGGAAAGACGCTCAAGGAAATCCAATTTTATATTACGATGGATTAGAGGCTTCGGGTGTTGAAGCAATAAAAGAAGATATTAAAAAATTACTTGAAGAATAATTATGGAAAATAATATAGAAACAAAATACAATAAACTTATTGTTGTTTTATCAGTAGCAATTCCTGCTGTTGTGGCTTTGCTTTTTGGAGTGAATTTGAGAAAATTAGGGTATGATGTACAACCACTATCGTTTTTACCGCCAATTTATGCAACAATCAACGGTTTAACCGCTGTGGTTTTAGTTGCTGCGGTCATTGCTATTAAAAATGGGAACAGAAAATTACATGAGAATTTAATGAAAGTTGCCATTGCTTGTTCAGTAGCTTTCCTTGGAATGTATGTAGCCTATCACATGACTTCTGATTCTACTAAGTTTGGTGGTGAAGGTGTAATAAAATACGTGTATTATTTTATTCTAATATCACATATTTTATTATCAATTATTATCATTCCTTTGGTTTTAACTACTTATGTAAAAGCGTGGTCACAACAATTTGATAAACATAAAAAAATAGCAAAAATTACATTTCCTATTTGGTTATATGTTGCGGTTACAGGTGTAGTTGTTTATTTAATGATTTCTCCATATTATGCGCACTAAAATAAAAGAGGGAAAAGGGAAAAGGGGAAAAAGAAAAGCTTTGCAGATAGTAGTTTTTACTATTGTCTATTGCCTAATGCCTATTGCCTCAAGTGCTCAATGTGCGATGTGTCGTGCTGCTCTTGAAAGTGAAGAAGGTGGCGTTCAAGCTGAAGCTGTCAATGATGGAATTGTGTATTTAATGGCAATTCCATACATATTAGTTGGGGTTTTAGGTTATGCCATTTATAGATTAAAATACGGTAAGAAAAAAGAAATATAAAAAAAGTCGTTTCAATTGAAACGACTTTTTTGTTTTATTCTAATCCATCCACTTTAATATCCATTTTTCCACTAGTAGTAATAAAAGCAATAATGGCTTTGTCTGTTAATTCAACTTTTTCAAATTCGAAATCATTGATTGTTCCATTTATAAAAACACCTTTCATTGGAGAATAGTTGGTTAAATAAGGTTTCATGTTTTGTTTGCCTTCTTCTAAATTTCCTTTAATCGAATAGCGACAATTGGCTTGTATGCTTTTTAAAATAGTTCCATGTAATAACCAATTGGCCGATTTCATTAAAACGCTTTTTGTATTTAAAACATATTCCATTTGATCAAAATAGATTTCTTTAGTAATTGGATTGTAATTTGGAATTCCCGATAAATAAATTGTACCATTAATACTTCCCAAAACATCTAAAGCAATAATCATTTTGCCGTCTTTTTGCCATAAATCTACTTTTTGAACAGTTATTTTTCTACTTCCCGATGCAAATTCTTGCCCTTGGAAATTTTTAGTTACAATTTTACTTGCGCTTTCAAATGTAGAAACCGCCACTACCGACACAGTTGTGTTGTCCGGAATTTTTTCAACTGGTTTCAATACAATTTTCGAAGCACCAAACCCGCTTTTTGGCTTTTGTCCCACCATAGTTTGCATGTTGCATTTTAAACCCATGTTCAACATGATTTTAGTTTTGCTGAGTTTGGCTTCGGTAACATATAATTCTAAAGGAACCATTTTAAACCAGGTTTCGTATTGTTCGCTTGTTAAAATAGGATTGCTTAATTTATCTAAAGCGTCTAAAACATGAGGTTTAAAGTCACAGGTTTTATCAATAACTTCATCAATTTTTTTCGAAATTTTCGATTTAAATAGGGTCAATGTAGGATTGATAATGTAAGTAATTGGAACGTTTTTTCCAGCTACCAAAATCGTAGGGCTTTCACTCCATTCAAAATCTTCTATTTTAGAAGTAGTCGTAAGTTTCCAATTGGTTAAATGCGTTTTGCTGTCTAAAGTTATGATTCCGTTTAGATTGATTTCACGAGTGTCATTTAATCCCATAAAATCAGTTCCGTATTTAAATTTTGCCCAAATCTTAAGTGGGATTTCAGAAATAATGTTTCCTTCTTTTTCACTTAGTTTAATAGGAGCTGTTTTCCAGATTTTCATTTCTGTTTTATCATCATTTAAGATAGAATCGTTAAAAATTAATCCGGTTACATTTTTATTTAGTTGTTGTTCGAGTTCCTTCAATGTTATTTCAACAGGCATTGAAATGAAAGAAACTTTATTTTTAAACACTACTGGATTATCATTTGAAGGAGCTGGTTTTATTGCTTCAATTTTTTTTGCGGTACCACATGAAACAGTTAGAAGTATGGTAAAAAGTAAAGTAAAAACTACAAGAATGGTTTTCATAGGAAATCTAATTTTCGATGTAAAAATAAAATTTTAATTGATATACTGTAACAAAATATTGAAAAAGCGGTCTTATAAGAAATGAGAATTAAAGCACATAAAATGATAACAAAAAAAATAGT
>CAZCIV010000011.1:0-20516 GCA_964498595.1 uncultured Flavobacterium sp. | reverse complement strand
GCAAAGGACTGAAAATCCTTGTGTCGGCGGTTCGATTCCGTCCATCACCACAGAAATAAATCAAAAACCCTTGGTTCTTAATGAATTGAGGGTTTTTTCGTTTTTACAGGTGCATAATTAGGTGCGGAATGTTGTTCTTTAAATAGTATCTCCCAGTTGGGAACACCAAAAAAAACTTTACTAGTGGTTATTATTTTTTTCACACCTAATCTAGTGTTTTTATTGTCTAACCGATGGAAACTACACTTTCGAACTCAATGTTCCAGTAAGTACATTGACGGTTATTTCGTATAAAACTGAATTTACCTATTCTGCAACCATAATTTACCATGAGGAATAATCCTTACCTCGTACTTACCGATTTTAAGACTGGGATGAGACCCATTTATTTTTAGGTAAGATTTGTCTACATGTTTGATGGTCTGCCATTTAGCTTCATACTTTGAGGGGAAGACATTGTGGTCAATATCCTCATGTATATACAGAGTCCCATAATTATCATATCCATCATTCGTAACAATAAATTGAGTCACATGATTCTCTAGAACGTCATGTTCGGTTTCAATAGTTACTGCTCCAGTGAAAATAATATTGGAGTAACTGTCCATCAAATTGTGATGGTGAACAAAATCCATCAATTCTCCTCCATTTTGTACTTTTTCATTTTCAGTCATTTTCAATTTATTTTGATTCATAATTTACTATGGTATGATAACCAAAAGTGGGTTCCACAAAAAGCTTTTTCAACTCGGTATTTGGGTATTTACTTTTAACAAGGCGAACAATTTCTGATTCATCCTTATTTGAAATTTCTGAACCAAGAATAACCTCACTTATCCATTCAGGTTTTAATTGAACTGTCTTTTGACTTATGTGCATCTTTGTAAATCGAAATTCTTCCTCCTCTTTAAACTTGTTTGGTAGACTGTAGATAATCTGCATCATATTGGAAATTCTTTCCTGAGGTGAGAAAGATAGGGGAAGAATTTTTGGGGGATTTTTCTCATCGTAATAATTTACCCTTCCACATGAACCAAAAATATCTTCGTTTTTATATATCGCACTAAAGTTAATGCCTACACAATATCCTCTTCTTTCTGAGGCAAAAGTTGACCAAAGCCGTTCATTTGTTGAAGATTCTGATGCACTAAATACGGATAGCGAATTATTGAGCGATTCTCTGAATTCTCTTTCATTTTCTTTTCGATTTTCTAAATCATGGAATGTATTAGACTCATATAAGTCTCGGGTCCGAACTTCAATATTTGAAATAAGAATTTTACCTTTTTCGGCTTCATAAAGTGCCCGTTTCCGACAATAATTCCAAATCATTTCGTCAGTTACAGAGTCATAATCTCTTTCTAAATTACATTCGGTGACTTCATTAAAGTCATTCGGTGAAGCGTAATAAATTTCACCTTCAGTAAGTAATCTTTTATGTTCTTCTTTACTCCAGGTTCTGTATTTGTACAAAATTTTGGGAAAGTCTGGGGCATCTTCTTTATTGATAAATGATAAATCCACGATTATTACAGATTTGATAAATCATCAATATCAATGAGGCTTTTCCACGAGCTTACACCAATGGTTGCAAGTGCTTTAGCATATGAATTAAATAGATTCTCCATTGAAGAATTTCTTATATTTTCATCTCTAATATTTTTTATTTCCTTCAATTCATTTTCACATTGCTTCAGAATATCTGCCCGAAGCTTATCTCTTTCAAAATCTTTCATAATTAACTAACCTTTAGTAAACGTGCAGAAACTTTTTTATCAATTAATTCTGGATACTCTTTCTCGAATTTCTCCATTACTGACTTATCCTTTACTTTGAGTTGAGAGCTGAGATAACCTAATTTTCTTTTGTTTTGTTCTAATAAATCTGACCATTTCATCACATATACTTCGATGTTTTTACCAATCTTAACATCATATAGGTGAGGAATTTGGTGAGTTTTGAAACTTGAATCCATTTTTGATTGGGCATATGGAGTGAGTTTGGATGATATTAATATCAACTTATATCTGACTTTATTAGAGGACAATCCATCATGATTTTCTATTGCGAAAGCATATTTATCAATTTGATTTAACTCTTTTTGACCAATCGCACACTTAGGTGATTTTAACTCCACAACCATAAATTCTTTTGAGTCATCATCAAGCACTTTTTCATTGGTGAAATACAAGTCTGTAATGTCATTTAATCCATCAAATTGTTCCATTTCAATCAGATTTTCTTCTTCATGTGATGGCTCGTAATCAAAGAATTTTTTTCTTATTTCCTCAAAAATGCCACCAATTTTTCTGTCTGACCATAGGTGAGGGGTACCATTGTAATTTTCTCCAAATAGCCACAATTGGTTCTCAATAATCTTGTGAAGTTGGCTACGTTCCTTTAAAACTTTTGAAATATCGCCATATGTCAGTTCATGTAGAAAGTCAAGGAACTCTAACTTCTCTGCTACCTGGGAGGAAAATTGAACTACATTTTCTAATTCAGTTCTTTGAAGCAATGAGTGGAATTTTTCCATAGACTCATCACTTAACTTCAAGACCTCATTAAATACCTCCGCTATATGCCCATTAACTAATGCCTTATCAAGAAGTGAATAAACAAACCCTCTAATTTTTAAATCTTTTTTAATAAGGTGGTGTTCATCTTCAATCAAGTAAGCAACTTCTTTAAAAATTGTTTCCTGAATTTCAGTTGGGGTCTTTTCTCTATAAGGATAAGAGTTGTCACTCTCCAGAGATTTAATAAACTTTTGAAAACGCTTATTTTTAGCTTTAAAAAAGTCATTTATCGTCTCTTTTACGAAATTCTTAAAAGCTGTAATCTGCGTTTCTCCTAGTGTTTCAATATCCAGATTTCTGAATAAATCCAAATTCATAATCGAAGACTCAACATAGATAAACCATGTTCCCAAATCATCTGTATACCAATCAGAGGAATAGGTAAATTCATGTGCTACACTTTTAAGCCCACTATTATCTGTTTGAAAGAATACTTTTACCTTATTTAGGTCTGCTTTAATCTGATAAAAATAAAACGAGGTTTCATGTGAAGCCCCCTTTTTATCATCATACGTTACTTTTTTAATAGAGGGTCTACCATTTATAAAATCATCCTTTTTTAATTCTAAACCATTCACCCTAAACTTTACAGTATCATTGAATATTTGGTATGGATAATGTTCGAACAAACTCTGTTTAAAATTCTTTTCAAGAAAAGCTTCGGTCAATTTGTTCCTTTTGGCAACGTTTTCTTGTTTGTTATGATGGAGGTTTTTAATTGTTACTTTATAACCCGTTCTCGTTTTGGTGTCCTTCAATTTTTCATAATCAACTTTAAATTCAATTTCAGTCAATTTTGTGTTGTTTAAAGCGGTTGAATCAAGATTAAAAAATGTTTTTGTGAATTCCTTCTTTAATTGGTCATACCCTGTTGTTTCAATTGCCATTAATTCACCAATTTGTAAAGCACTAAATCGCCCTATACCTTGTCCTGATTGCTTTGAAGTTGTCCCAATTTCAAGAATAGTGTTTTCAAATGCATCCAAATGAACTCCATGTCCATCATCTACAATTTCAATTTGATTTATTGGAGATTTTGATAAGTTATTTCCAGCATAATCAATATTAATGTCTACTACCCGTGCATTTGCTTGAATAGAGTTGTTAATTAATTCAGTGAGAGCCTGAAAAGTGTCACGATATTTTGTGAGTAAATCACTTACAACTCTTGAATTCGTTGTAATTTTCTTTTTTACTGTTTGCATTTGTTCGATAATAATTAGTTGACATGTTTTCTATTTGCATAGAGCATTATCAAGCTCTCTCTAATCAGAATTTGACACTCCATAGCCGAATCAAGTGTCATAATGTAAGGATGAGCAGATTTGTTTCTATAATCCTCTGAAATCTTTTCTATCAAATTGATATACTTTTTTTCGAGTAGTTGCTCATTATAGTATTTGAGTATAAAAGTTCTGAAGTTACTGACCAATTTACTTAGCTTCAATGTTGAACTGTCGTCCTTTGTTAAGGCAATAATCCATTTCATTTGTCCCAACGTATATTTCCTATTGTCTCGTTGAACAAACTTTGCGAAAATGTTGGCCTTACTATCAGAGTTCCTGAGGTCTTCCGCAATCATTTCCTTTATATCTTCCTGAGTATGGTCTTTGAATAAATCCTCGTGATATGACTCGAAAAGCTTTTTTAGTAACTCGTTTTCAAGAGCTCGACAATATTGTATTATAAATGGAGAATAGTCTTCGGCTCCAACTTTGTGAATACTGTCAAATAAATACTCAGCACTTGGTAGAAATTGTTTACTTGCTTCATCTAATTGTTCCCAATAGTCAAACCATTGTTTAACCTCCTCTTGGTAAAAAGCAATATCTCTTTCCTTCTCACTTAGGTTTCCTAACTTCTCGTCAATTGCTCGATAGATTCGTCTTAGTTTATCTTCTTCTTCCCTCGGTAACTCCTTGATTTCCTTAAGTGATGATTGTAACTCATTTAAAGCAGCCAGAACATCATCTACCTTCGAGCTAATTTTATTTAATTGGTTTTCAATTTTTCGAAATCGGTCTTCAAGAAATTCAATCAAAGAGCCTTTGGCTTCATACTGATTACTAATAATTTCAAGTTCATTTTTGAGTTCGTTAAGCTCTGGCTCAATCGCAGTTTCAATTGACCTATCGCTCAGTAAATTCAGCTCTGATATGGGAATAATGGGAATTTGAACCATTCTTAATCTTGAGATAGGTAAAGTTGGCATTATACTGCCAACAGCCTTCATATCAGCTTGTTTTCGAACAATTTCTTTACCTTGCTCAGTGGATAAATATGTCTTGATGTATTCCCCAGAACGTGAACGAAGAATAACACTTCCGTTTCCTAAGATTGCAGGCGGGTCTTTCTCAGTGTAAGTGTAAAGGTTCTTATTGTTAAATCTTAAGCCTACAATTATATCGCCAGGTTGAAGAACAGCTCTTGATTCTCTTTCTGTCAAATCTCCAGACAAATATTTTGAATCAACTGAAATGTGAATTCCGTTGTCATCAAAATCTTTTGGTCGCAGAACGATATATTTTCCCTTTGATGTTAGCATTTCACTAGTAATTATTGGAGGCGCAATTACTGAAGCTAATTCATCAATTGTTTTTGTATTGGAATCAGATAAGTATTGTTTTAGCTCATCGTGTTTTGGGTGAAAATAATGTCTATCTAATCTATTAATGAGACGACTATAGTTTATCCAAAAATCACCTAATCCTTCTCGAAATTCTGTCAAATTGGAGACTGGGTCGCCCTTGTATTTCCCAAAGTAAACAGTCCTATTATGAGGCCCTTTTCGAATTATTATTACTGAAGCATCGACAGACATCCAGCTGTGTTTTAACGGGATTTCAATTATTCCATCAACGCTGTATTTATTTATTAGGTCATCTCTTAGTTTAGAAGAATCATCATCTGTCAGAAGGTTGTTTGGAATAACCACAATAATAACACCTCCTTCTTTTGTTATAGAAATTGCTTTCTCCAGAAGAACAACTTCCAGTCTCGTTTTTCTTTTTCCGTCATTGAATCTGCCACCGAAAGGAAGAGTTGAAATGACAGCATCATACTTTTTATCTGTTTTTAACTGAGTAGAATCAATTACTTGGAAATCTAACTGAGGATTCAAGTATTTGGCAAATTCAACAATTTCTTGATTTAATTCGAAACCATGAAGTTCTTTGGCAAAATCACAAGCAACCAAATTACTTCCTATTCCACAGCAAATATCTGCAACATTCTTAGCATGATAGCTACGAGCAATTTCGGACATTAAGAATGATATAGGAGCTGGAGTAAAATGAAAATATAAGGGAAAATAATGCTGAAGAGCTTCTACAATTTCATCACGTAGAAAACCCACATTTTTTTCTTCTAACTTCTTAACCAATTCTCTTATGGAAAATGGATTTCCAGATAGACGAAATTCATTGATAATGTCATGTAATTCTTTCATAAGCTACTATCCATTCAACCTATTATACACCTTCTTCAACATATAATCCATCACCAAACCGCTGAAATCTTGGTCGTCCATCATGCGAGCAAAGATGTCCTGGTTCTGGTCCATTCTGCCGATGAAAGCATCAAGCATTGCCTCTTTAAAACCAAACTTGAAGTTGTCGATAGTGTTTGACTTTGCCTGAGCCGCTAGACGTTCGTCAGCTACCATATCTTCCTCGATTTGGTCGAAAAGGAGCTTATCTGCTGGAGTGAATTCTGTTCCAAAACGTTTGTTGATTACCGTAATGATTTCTGATAATGCCGCCTTTTCTTCTTTGGTCATTCGGATACCAGCTTCATTACCACCTTCCAAACCATATTCCCCTTGAGATTCGAGAACAATACTTTGTTCAGCAACCTTTTGAAGTCGATAATATTCCAACGAAACTTCATCACCCAATTGATAACGGTCTCTCTGGTCCTTTCGAGGAAGTTTTTTAAGCAGGAACCTTCCATACGTGTAAAGTTTTTCCAGGTCTACGTCTGAAAATGGCATTATTTGGGTTAAAAAAGAATAAGTTCGAACATAGGTCTGGAGCGCATGTTTGAAGTTTTCCTGTGAGATGTCATGAACAACGTCTCCTTGCTTTGCCTCTTCTGGAAGCTCTTTGTATCGGTCAACTGCAGGGTCAATATAGGCATTCAATTTTGCCTGGTCTTTCGTATTCAAAAGTTTTGCCGACTTAAAGAATACATTACAGAAATTGTCGATTTCCGATTGCCATATAACTTGAGCTTTTTCTATTTCGTTCTTTAAGTCATACAAATGATTTGGGTCGGAAACAGATTCTACGGTTGTAAGCTCATAATATGGCTGAAATGAATTTAAGATGTCCTCTGCTTCATTTGCGAAATCCAACACAAACGTATCTTCTTTCCCTGCAGCGGTTCTGTTTAACCTAGAAAGTGTTTGAACGCATTTGACTCCAGATAACTTCTTATCCACATACATGGTATGAAGCAAAGGTTGGTCGAAACCTGTCTGGTATTTATCTGCTACCAGCAACAACTGGTATTCATCGGAAGCGAATTTCTTTGGTAGTTCTTTTTCCTTAAAACCATTCAGTTCAACCTCTGTCACACCTTCAGGATAGGCATCATAAATAACTTTCCCAGAAAAAGCGACAAGAGTCTTAATGTCAGAATATCCTTTGTCCGAGATATACTTGTCGAATTCTTCTTTATACCGAACAGCATGTAGCCTTGAAGATGTCACTACCATTGCTTTGGCCTGCCCTCCAATCTTTTTAGATACAACTTGTCTAAAATGCTCCACCATGACCTCCGTCTTCTGAGCCAAATTATGTGGGTGAAGCGACATAAACCTTCCAATTGCTCTGGATGCTGCCTTCTTGTTTACCTCAGGGTCATCTTCAATCTCTTTTGACAGCTTGTAAAAAGCTTTGTAAGTGGTGTAGTATTTCAAGACATCATGAATGAAACCTTCTTCAATTGCTTGTTTCATTGAGTATAAGTGAAAAGGCTTAGGAATTCCCTGACTATCTGGTGTTCCGAATACTTCAACTGTCTTGTTTTTAGGTGTCGCAGTAAAAGCAAAGAAGCTCAAGTTATTTTGCATTCCACGAGCCTGCATTGACTTTCTGATTTGGTCTTCTGCATCCTCTTCCAAACCTGATTCCAACTCAAGTTCTGCTGCTTCTTCCAATGATTTTGCGGAAAGTACTTCCTTCATTTTCTTGGTTGCCTCACCTCCCTGGGAACTATGCGCCTCATCAATAATCACTGCGTATTTGCGGGCTTTTAATTCGCCAATTTTATCCAGGATAAATGGGAACTTCTGCAAGGTCGTGATAATGATGTGAGAACCTGCAGTAATAGCATCTGCTAATTGCTGTGAATCCTTATCAATCTTCTGTACAACACCATCTTTGTGCTCGAACTGATAAATGGTGTTTTGTAACTGATTGTCCAATACTTTGCGGTCTGTAATTACAATCACTGAGTCAAAAACTCGGTTGTTCTTGTCATCATGTAAACTGGAAAGGCGGTAGGAGAGCCAGGCAATCGAATTGGACTTCCCAGAACCTGCAGAATGTTGAATCAGATAATTTTTTCCAGCACCATTTTCCTTTGCATCTCTAGTGAGCTTGCGCACCACCTCTAACTGATGAAAGCGAGGAAAAATGAGAGACTCCTTCTTCTTTTTAACTCCACCAATCTCGTATTCCTCTACACTTAAATGCAAGAATCTTCCGATAATATCCATCAGACTATCCTTCGTCCAGGCATATTCCCAAAGATACGATGTGCGGTAACCTTCTTTGTTTGGAGGATTGCCAGCACCATTTTGATAACCCAAATTGAATGGGAGGTAACGAGTACCCTTTCCAGCCAACTTGGTTGTCATGTAACATTCATCTGTATCCAGGGCAAAATGGACCAGAGCACGTTTCTTGAATTGGAAGATAGGTTCCGTTGGTTCACGGTCATAGACATACTGCTTTTGCGCATTGCTAACATTCTGACCAGAAAATTGATTCTTCAATTCAATCGTTGCAACTGGTATTCCATTCAATGCAAGAACTAAGTCTAATGAGTTATTGCCATTGCGTTCGTAATACACCTGTCTGGTGACGCTCAGATGATTCTTATGGTATAACTCTTCAGATTCTGGATTTAAAGTGCTCTCAGGGCGAAAAAATGCCAATTTAAACTTCACGCCATAATCCGTAAAGCCATTCCGAAGTACATCCAGAGAACCACGAAGGTCAATTTCTCGAAGCAAACGCTGAAGCACCTTCGTTTCGACATCTGATTTATGTATGTTCTCAATTTTAGTCCAAGCAGATGGTTGGGATTCCTGGAGAAACTGAATCGTGTAGGAAGGAAAGAATCCTTGATTTGCATCAAAGTCTTTCGATTGGCCTTGCGAATAACCACCTTCCTCCAATAAACTGGAAACGATTGCTTCTTCGAAGGTCTGTTCTGTATGTATTCCTATAGCCATTATTCAATGTAATTGATTCTTTTATTACAAATCCCATCTAATTCCTTGAAAAGTTCAACGAAATTGACGTATTCATCCTTCTTCACAATCTTTAATATTTTATCATTAAAATCCGATTTGGAACCAGTAATTTCAAATACATTCGGAATAGAGGTTTCAGTAACCATGTCGTATTTTTGAAGGAATTCTAACGAAAAATAGTGTTCGATTTCAAAAAATTTAAAAGCTTGTTTATCTTGATGATAAGCTATGTACTCCTCTTTTTCTGGAATAGGTAATAATATCGCATAGATATTCATGTCGTTAACTTTCTTAACTATACCATTTTTGTTTTCAAAAATTTTAGGAAGTCCATTAAACTCTTGATAACCTTTTGCGTCATTATCAAAAATTCCAATTACCGTTTTATCTTTATCAAAATCAGTCTCTAAGTTTTGGGCCAACCTTATTAAAAATGAAGAAAGTTGCTGAGCTCCACCTGCCTTTGCACTCAATACATTCTCCACTGCTGTAATACCCCAATATGGTTCATCATTCATTGTTAACACTCTAAATGCATGACTTATAATTGATGCATCTGTTTTACCTTCCGTAAAAAATTCAACTTTTTTTATTGGATGTAAGCGTTCAAATGTGGTATGTCTCAAATCTTCAGATGAATTCTCTAGTAAAAATCGTATGCTACGAGTGTATTTTTTCTTTTTTGACACCAATTTATAATCCTTTCGCAATTGAGCCTCGTTCCCATATTCCAAAATATTAATTGCTTCATCAAATAGATAAACAAACAAGGGAATAGTTAAAAGTTTGTCCTCTTCAAACAAAACATCAAGCTTTGTTGTATCCTTAACTCTGCCAGTGTTCAAAGTAGCGGCAATACAAAACAATTGATATAACCTGGTAACTTTATCCTTTTCAAATAAAGTCCCTTCCATTTTTTTTATTTCCTGATGTAATTCATCAAACGCCAACTGTAATGGGTCCCTTAGTGTTATTGAATTATAATGAAAAAAGAACCATGCTAAATTTGCTACAGCTATATCTGTTTCTTTAATACCATTGAAAAATGGAAACTTTTGCTCTGCCAATTGTTTTACACCTGAATCTGCTTTTATGAGTAAGTCCAGGGCAGCCAAAACAGCATCTTTTCTGTTTTCTGAATGTGTCATCCACAAAGATTGTAGGACATAACCCAATCCAGAAACAGCAAGTAAATGCTCATGAAGTAGTTTGTATTTCTTGACACGTATGACCAGAGCATCGAGAAAATTCTTCATATTCTTTGTGCGGCCTGTGTAAAAAATGGCTGTGTTTTGCCAGTTATATTCACAAAACTTCTCTATTACCTCCTTTTCAAGACCTTGTCTGTCTTCATCATCAAAAATTTCTCTTGAGGCATAGTATTCTAAAAAATGGTCGTGCTGATAGGTGACAAATTGTTGCTCATCAATATGTAAAACTCCAGTTCCATCAGTCATTGATTTTATTAATTCTGGGATTACATGTTCCTCAATTGTAATGGACTGACCTTTAAAATAATCTACAACATAATTGACAAACTCATCTAGTTTTAATCTGTTTCTATTGGGAGATTGAATAATTTTCAATGCATACATTTGGAGTATTTTCTGTTTTACATCAATCTTTAAAAATTCCAAATTTGAATTAACATTTAGCCTCCCTAGTAGGAAAGTATTGAAATTATCATAAACATCTGTAATAGTAGCTGGTACTTCGTATCCGTTTTCCTCAAAAAGTACGGAAACGAGTGAAATGGTTAAGGGCGTTGAAGGAATTCGTTCTAAGATTTTATTGTCTTGTAAACTATTCCATAACTCTTCAGACTTTTTTAAGTCTCGCTTAAAGAAAGTATTTAAATATTGTTGAACTTGATTTAAATCGAAATTAGATAATTGTGTGTGAATGTGGGGACAGACATCACACCCTTTAGTCAAATTCTCATAATTACGTGTTGCAATTACAAAACTTAAATTCTCTTTATCTACCAATTTATTTAATTCATCAAAAATCCGCTTTTGTTTATCAGTTTCAAATTCATCTATCGAGTCAATAAGAACAATTACCCTGTAGTCATCAAATACTTTATCTATTCCCTCTCTACCTACGAGATTTTCAATTTCATTCTCTATTGCTGTATCAACTGAATAATTTGAATTAGCAATTAAGCTGGTTTTAATTCTAATTGGTAGAATTTTTTCTGTTGATTTTTGATTGTGTTCAATTGCCAGTTTACCTATTTCCTTTAGTAAAGTTGTTTTACCAGTTCCAGCATCACCAGAAAGGAAATAATTGTTACCATCAAGAAATTGTTCTTTTTTAAATTTTATTCTTAATAACCTACCAGTTTTTTCATCCTCTTTGAATCTGAAAATTTTTGGTTCAATAAAAATATTTAACAGTTCTTCGAACTTTTTATCAAGTTTTAAAGCTTTTTGTAGCTCTCCATTTGACTCAAGGTGATTGATGAAGGAATCCTCAAAGCTTTTTAAAAAAATATCATTATGTCCCCAATATTCCGATAAATGTTTATCGACAAGCTTAACTAAAAAGGGTTCATCCCAAAAAATAATTTTATCAGTTTTTAATTCTTCTTTGAGCCAATTTTGAAAGTAATTTGAGATTTTCTTGTCATTTGAACTTACGACAATAATTTCATCATTTGGCTTAATATTTTCCTTTAATTGTTCCAATATAAGCTGTACTTTTCCTCCAAGTTCTGAAAGTGTGCATATGATTTTAATATCTCGATGACCGAGCGCAGAATCTTCAGAGGCAGAGAGCATATATTGGTTAATAGGCTTAATTTCATTTAGGCCGAGTTTTCCGCTAATCTTTGCCACCAGAGTGACCAAGCTCTGAATATCGGGTATATTTGATAATGTTTTCTTACTCATTTTTAAAGGTATTTAATTTCTAACATCCACCTTACCAGTAACCACCTCACTGATTAGGGCTGTTTTGTACTCTTTTAATAGCTCAATTTCCTGAACAGTTTTTGAGATAATGGACTCAAACTTGATTAATTCAGAACTCAAAAATTCATCTATTAACTCTTGTTCATTGAGAGGAGGGATAGCAATCCATAAGTTCTCTAAAGCACCCATTCCAATATTTGGCTGAGTTCCAAAGGTCCAAGAAGTTTCAACTTGATTTCTGAAAAGAGAAGATTGAATACTTTGGAACATGAAGCGATTTGTAATTTTTCGTTCATCAACCCTAATGATAGCCAGTGGTGACCAAATACCAAATTCATCATCAATTTCAACTAAAGCGGATTTACCAGTAGTTGAACCTGATTTACAAAAAAGTATATCTCCTTTTAAGACTTTTGATTTTTTGCAATATTCCAGATGTTGTTCTTGAGAGATAAACCCTCTTTTATAGTTTAAATCTATTTGGTTTCCTTTTATGGCTTCAGCGGATATAAATGGAACGCCATCTTCCTTCCATTCAGGTGTTTCGTGAGGACCATCGCAAACGTTGGTTTTCACTAATGTCTTAATTCTTGCTCTATCCCAATGCTCAGGAATTTCACCCAGCCACTCAATTCCAGTATCTTTCATCGGAACATTTGGGTCAAGACCTTTGGTTACAGCTTGGTTGATGATTGCAGTGCGCTCTTCTTCCAATAATTGAATCAAACGCTCTTTTTTGGCAATTAAATCATCTATTTGAGCGGTTTTGTGGTCGAGGAAGTAGGCGATTGCTGTTTGTTCTTCAAAGGAAGGAATCCAAACTTCACAATTCTTGAGTATTGATTGGGTGACACTTAATACTTTAATACCCTTAACTGTACTTCTTATTTGACTTCTAAATTCTAATGAATCAAAATGATAAGCAAAGAATCTAGAATTCAATTTTTGACTCGGTTTTAAAATAATAGTATGGTATCCAGCGAACACATTTTTATCACCATATAAATGAGTAAAGTTCCCAGAGCCTTCAATATCTTCAGATGTATCGGCAAATACGAAATCACCTTTAGTCAATAGCGAATTATTGAAACTTTTCAAATAATCTTCAGAAACACATTTCAATGAATTTTTTTCTGGATTCACTTTGAACCCACAATGTGAGTGTATTTCTCCATAGTTAACACAAGGAACACCAACATCCTCTAAATTCTCCTTTGTTATAGTCAATCCTTTACCAAAAAAGAATAAGTATTTTAATTTGGACTCTTCCCAATGTTTTGGAATTTCACCTAACCATTCAATACCTGAATCTTTATAGCTATCGTATTTTTTCATTATCCGATAACTTCTTTGATTAAACCATCCGTTTCTTGTTCCAAAGCCATGATGTCTGCTCGGATTTCCTCCAGTGAGCGCAGAGGCTTATATTGATAGAAATACTTCGTAAAATTGATTTCATACCCCACATTGGTTTTACTTTCATCCACCCATGCATCTGGAACATGAGGTAACACCTCCCGTTTCATGTATTCAGTAATATCCTCTTTCAATGGTATGTTCTCCGTATCTCGCAAGCTTGCATCTGGTTTTGGACCTTTTTTGTCCTTGATGATTTCACCTTTTTCGTTGCGCAATGGTCTCTCAACGGTCACTTTGGAATAACCAAAATCGGCATTGTCAAAAATTTTAGAATAAGGAGTTTCTTTGAAGTCACCGTATATTTTGGTAATTTCAGGGATGTGTGTCTTTTCATCCAATTCATTTCGTTTATCACCTAAAGACTTACTCATCTTCTTGAAGAATTCAACGGCATTAATCAATTGAACTTTACCCTTTCTATGCTTTGGTTTATGGTTGGAAATAACCCAGATATAAGTTGAAATACCTGTGTTATAAAATAACTGGTTTGGAAGTGCAATTACAGCTTCCAATAAATCATTTTCAATAATCCACTGTCTGATGCTACTTTCATTCTTTTTAGAACTTGGAGAGCCTGAAAAGAGAGGAGAACCATTGAAGACTATTGCCAGGCGAGAACCTTCAGGTTTCATTTTACTCATGAGGTGCATAAGAAACAAGAACGACCCATCAGATACAGAAGGTAGTCCTGCTCCAAAACGTCCACCAAATCCTTTTTGCTCGTGCTCATCCTTGACTGCTTTAGCAAACTTTTCCCATTTCACACCGAACGGTGGGTTTGTAATCAAGTAATCAAATTTCTCATCAGGAAGCTTGTCTTCTGAAATGCTATTACCTTTTTTGATGTTTGTTGGATTCTGTCCTTTAATCAACATATCCGACTTACAGATGGCATAGGATTCAGGATTCAACTCCTGTCCAAACACCTCAAGACGAGCATCAGGATTCAGCTCGTGTAAATACTCTTCAGCAACCGACAACATTCCACCAGTTCCAGCACAGCAGTCGTAGATAGTTTTCACAATTCCTTTCTTGGTCAATGCATCTCTATCATCCATAAACAGAATATTGACCATCAACTTGATGACTTCTCTTGGTGTAAAGTGCTCCCCAGCGGTTTCATTGGAGATTTCAGCAAACTTTCTAATAAGCTCTTCGAACATGTACCCCATATCCATGGATGAAATGGTCTTCGGGTGAAGGTCCACTTCCTGGAAGCGCTTCAAAATCATGAAGAGCAAGTTGTTGTCATCGAGCTTGGTTATTTGATTATCAAACTCAAATTGCTCAATAATCTCCCTGGCATCTTCCGAAAAACCATTGATGTAATTGCGAAGGTTTGCTGCAATGTTGTTTGGGTCAGCAATGAGCTTGTTGAAGTCAAATTGGCTGCGATTATGGAATTTTAGACCTGCTTCTCTATTTAATATTGGGTCAAAATTTTGAACAGGAGAAGATTTAATCTGCTCGTACTTCTTAAGGACCTTCTCTTTAGATTCCTCAAGCACACAATCTAGTCTTCGCAGAACGGTCAATGGTAAGATTACCTTACCGTAGTCGCTCTGTTTGTAATCCCCCCTTAAAAGGTCAGCAATTGACCAAATGAAGTTTGCTGCTTCTTTAACGTTTTTCATTGTTCTTTTTTCCTTTAAATCTCTCCGTTGCCGAGAGCAATATCTCTACAGCATATTCTTTATGCATCAATTCATCCTCAATTCTATCTGCCCAAAACTGAATTTGTGCTTCTTTGAAATCCATATCTAAAAGCTCGCAAATAGCCATTAGCATTTCTTCCCGAAGTTGCCTTTCTCCTTTTTCAATTTTCGACCAGGTTGAGGTATCAACGTCCACAGCTGCAGCCAATTTCCGAAGAGGTAACTTCTTTCTTTCACGCTCCGAGCGTATCGTCTTAATTAGTGTCATAACTTAGTTATTTGACATTTTTGTTTAGACATTAGGTGTCTAAAATAATTAAAAAATGAATACATGCCAGATTTTGACAAAAACAAAAAAAGGAGCCAGTGGCTCCTCTTATAAAATTAATACTCCGAAGGCAGCATACACAAAGGTTGCCCTTCATTTACCAGCCAAATAGTTAGTTCGTCCAAAACGAAATCGGAAAATGGAATTTGTTGGCGTACCAGAGAATTCTCATCACCATCATGACATTTAATTTCAAATTCATTTCCAGTGATTCGAATCAGATTCCAGCATTGAAAGCTCTCTTCTTTGAGCTTTGGTTGATAACTAAAAATCAAATCAAACAATCATCGAGAGTTAGCTTTATCTCTCAAGTAATTACACCCATCGGTTAGGTAAATTGAGCCTGCAAATGTTCTGTGTTCCCAAATCTGCTCGGTTCCAGTGAAATGAGGTAGAGCCTCAATAATATCCTCTTTAAGTTGCTTTTCCATAGCACTCTTACAACTGGAATTTCAAAAATCACAAGATGATATTTGATTATCAAATTGGCAATCGTATAGCATATCAGGTTATGTTCTTTTCAGCGGTTATAAAGAATAATAGAAAACCTTTCCCCCTCAAAAGGTTCCACCCAATGCAATTGTTTACCATCGAAAGAAAACCATGTGTTCTTGGTTTCGAATCGTTCTCCATTTTCTATACACAATGCACCACCTGAAAAATTTCCCAGGAGTATCGCTTGGCTGGCACCTACATTAGCATGTCGGTGCTTACTCATTCTGTTGTTGTAATTGATTGTAACCTGGTCAAACTTAAAATCGGTAAGTTTTTGAATATTTTCTAAAACCTTCTTTTCTAAACTGCTAAGACTATTTGACTTAGTTCTAATGTGGTAGTAAGGCTTTGCTATGTCTCTTCCTTTAAAGAGCTTACGAATCAAATCAAGGTCAATTCCTGGTGAATTGTCTTTAGAATTTTGTGAACGGGTACTCATTGAATTAAAATTTTAGCTTGAATGAAATTCTTACAACAGGAATTTCAAAAATCACGCTGGGTAAAAAATTACCTAGTTAACAAGCCAAAAAAGGGGGCTAATTTTAGTTCGCTCTAAAAGACAGCTAAAGAGGCTTTTAAACAAAGGCGTGGGTTCTCTATTGTTCACGTTTTGTGGCTCAAGAAATCCAAAATTAAAGTGGTATGTTAATTTCCGAGCCTATTGGCTGTTCAACACATCATTTAAGGTGCATAAATGACATTTTTGTAATTCAACCAGCATTTATTTACAGCATTCGGCAAAAAAGGAATTTTCCATTCTATTTACTATTGAACAAACACTCATTGAAATGGAACATATCAACCTGCCGAAAGACCTTGTTTTTACCCTAATAGAGGGACAGCTCTACCTTGAACACTCAGAAGCACTCAAGTACCTCGGAATTCCCAGAACTAATTTCAATAGAATGGTCGAGAAATTATCCCTGCTTGAGGATGATGAAGTCACCACCTATAAAAACAGAAAACTACTGAAATATGGATTTGTTTGTGACTTCTGGAAACGAGTTTCAGCCAAGAAGTGGGGGCGCTAAATTAGTTTTTAACACTTGTAGCATTTTCTTAAAACGTACGTATAACAAAAAAATGAAATTGAAATGATTGAAAAGACAGAAAATCAACAAATCTTAGATGCCATTGCTACGTACAGGCTCATTCAAGACAGAGTAAACTACCTATCGAAATTAGGTTATGAATTAAGAAAATGTTCGGTAGGAAATGGTGGAGTTGGAAGTGTATTTAAAACACGAAAAGAAACCAGAATTCAAATCGGCTCTTCCAAAGGACGATATAACTATGCATTCTGTGTTGTCCAAAAAAATGTTAGAAGTTAAGGATTAATCGTCTTTCATAAGGTCTTTAAACACTCTGGTGGGACTGCTATTTCCATATTGAGCATCATATCCCCTTCGGGCCTTGTGATAGGTATCCGAAACATTTGAATTCAGCGCATCCAGGAAAGCGGTTTTCCTTAATATAGTAGAAGCTTCAATTGGGGGCTTTATTCGCATCTGGCCATTTCTGAATTTAATAGCTTGGAACAGGCTACTTCCACTTGAACCTTTGCCATGAGCAAGTGCAGAAATAAACGCAAGGAACATGGGAAAGGCGAAGGGTAAAAAAAATCCGAAAAAATATCCCCACTTTTTATCCCCGTAAATTTGTTTGATTTCAGAAACGTGAATCGTATCATACAACAAATAAATAAACCCAAAATATCCAGCAATGGCAATTACAGTGAGACGAGTTGGTATCCACCACAGCCAGGCATAAATTATCCTAGATGTTATGCGAGTGATTAATCTGATTGTATTTAAAAGCCACATACTTCTCTTACAACCAGTTTTTCAAAAATCACAGACTAGCTTTTGTGATTTTTGAAATTTCAGTTGTAAGAGTAATATGGAAAAGTATTTTCGTTACCCCTGGTATATGCGCCTTATGGCTCCGCTGAACATTTACTTTAAGGTGTTCAAGACAATAGTGTCATTAGTCAATTGCTCCGAGACCTCTGACAAGTCGAAGATTGTTGCCCTGAAAATGCTCTTGATTTCTGCAGAAGAAGAAATAACCGAGGCAGAAACGGAGGTCATTAATCAGCAATTCAATATGACCGAGGACGATGTTTACGAAGCTTTCGAAAAGGTTCAGGTAGGTCCTGTAATGTGCAACATATTTCTCAACTGATGTTGGTTGTCAGAGGTTTCTTCTTCAGGGGCAAACATGCCTTCCATCTATATCTGAATATTGATAGGAATGGTGATAAAATGCTTCTTTCAACTATCCCAATGGGACTGATAAAAAAGGCATTTCCAAATACATTAGCATCAATTAGGTTTGCACATATCCCCAACCAGCAAGCAGGTGAAAAATACCTTCAACTGCTTGCAAACAAGATACTCAAGAATAAGGAGCTTCATGCTCACTTTTATAGGGACTTCGTTTTGGAAGATGGCAAGGTAACCATCGAGACCGTTGAGCAAATATTGAAGCTACAAGAGATAATTCACTTTTACGCTTGCGATTTTTATACCGAGAGAATTGATTACCTCAAGTTTTTCGTTCTTAATCAGACTTTTATGTGCAAGAAGCGACACATACTAAAGACTGCGAGGTATATTACCAGAGCTGAGTTTGAATACAACTACATATACAATAAAGACTTAGCAACTGAGTTTGAGAGAATCCTTGAGCCTGAATTTTTATATTTGGAACTCTCGCAGGAATCAGGTGTTGAATATGTTTTGGTTCTTAGTGATGAGGAGCTTAAAATGTTCATATCTGTTTAAGCCGCCCATACAAACTTAAAGACAAGGTCATCATTAAATTCCTTACGTAACTCAACTACTTTGTTTTGTAGTTTTTCAAATGAAAACAGTAAGTCTTCAGAAATCGTCAAGTAACTCATATTTATATCCAATTTTTGCTTTGGTCTCTCGACTTTTAATTTTCCTTGGAATCCAATTTCATTGAAGTACTCCTCAATAATCTCAAATGCTCTCTTTTCGTCTTGACTTCTAACAATCACACTGTCATGCTTGGTTAGGCAAAAAAGACATTCTTCTTTAATTCTCGTATAAATATTGTCAATAAAGATTTCGGCTTCCTGTTTCTGCAGTTGAATTGAGAAGGCATTGTCTCCGTGTTCTTTTTTGTAGTTGTCAATAAAACGCACTACAGTTGGGAAATGCTTCTTTAGTTCGGTTTTTCGTTTAGGGTTGTACAAATGTGAAGCGAAGAACAACTCAAACATGAGGCTCTTTCCTTCCTTTCGGTTTTTTAGACCAAGAATATCAGCAATTTCTTCATATAGCTCGCCCTTGGTTGCAAGCTCCTGGAACCTCAGAAAGTCAGGTGTCATTTCATTTCCAGCTTGTTCGTATAAGTAACAAAAGATTGAAAATTGGCTGTTGCCAAGGTCAATCGAGCAAAGGTCATTGTCCAACATTATCTCTTTGGTTAGTAGTTCGCAAAGGTTCGTCAAGTTGCTATCCAGACGGTTGTTGGTCTCGTTCCTATGAACATAACAAATGCCCTTATGGAGCTTGTTGATTGCCTTTCTGTAGTGAAACCTGATTACTCTTTTCTTCTCACCGATGAAGTTGTCAGGGTAGTCAATGTAGTATTTATTACGGTCCTTGATGACCACCATTCCTCTTGCAGAAGCTACTTCAATGGCTCTTACCAGCGTGGTCATTCGCTTGCTTCCGAACTTTCTATCAATGACCTCAAAAAAGTCATTGTCGATTTGATTATTGACTTTAAAGTCCAAGAGGGTGACGGAATCCGCATGATGTTCAGTCAGTTGGAATAGCTTATCCTCGTTGATAGATAGCTGCTTTAAATCTTTAATTACAAGGTCTTTATGTAAAAAGGTACTACATATATGTAACTGCTCTGCTTGGTAGTTTACCGAAGTAAATCTTCCTTCCAGCCAGTTAGGGTTTATCCTATATCCCTTTGCCTGCCCTTGGTGGTATTGATTAGTGCATTCAATTATACCTTGTTCCTTTATTGCTTTAAACCAGCCATGGTATTTTCCAAATATTTTCTGCAGATAAGCTTGTGGTAAATCAATAAACTCAGACATGAGAAGCCTATCTCGATTGGCTTTGTTTAGCATTAGGTCCATGAGTCTTAATACCTTGTCCTTTTGTTTCTTAGGAAGCTCCAGCTCCTCAATTTTTTCAACCAACCTCACTGGAAGGATGGTGTAAGTAGTAGTTTTTCTTTTCACCTCACCGTTATAATTAAAATCAAAGCCCCGTTGCAGGATGCTGAGCACGGTGAGGAACTCAGCAAGGCAACGAGGCTTCAAATCTCTTTCCTCTTTATCTCACCGTTATCAATAAAATGTATCTGATTAGCTTGCCGAATTGACCAATTGGCACAGTCGTTGACCGATACCATAAAAAGTAAGAAACTAGCGAGAGAAAATCAAGGTAATTTGATAAATTACTTAAAAAAACTTTAAGTTTCGTTTGGCGGACAAGAAGAGGCTGCTAAGTGAATCACGGAGAATCTTTCTATGCTGCAGCTCGAAAAAAAAGGGAATTTGAATGTCTTGATGTCCTTTCTTATAAATATAGTGACTAGTCCTAAATAAACGATACAGATTATTAAGACTAAAAATAACTAATTAGA
>CAZCIV010000010.1:0-21201 GCA_964498595.1 uncultured Flavobacterium sp. | reverse complement strand
TGGAAACTATGTATCAAAGAAGTAAAATTCAAGAAGAATCGTTGTATTACGAAACGTTGAAACATACAGGAGAATTCCCAATTATTGGAGTAAATACCTTCTTAAGTTCAAAAGGTTCGCCAACAGTGATTCCAGCAGAAGTAATTCGTGCTACAGAGGAGGAAAAACAATTCCAAATCCAAACATTAGAGAATTTACATCAAGCCAAAGCGAAAGAAGTAGAAAATCAAATTTCAATCATTCAAGAGGCAGCGATTCAAAATCAAAACATTTTTGAAAAATTAATGGATGCAGCTAAGGTGTGTTCGTTAGGGCAAATCACCAGTGCATTATTCGAGGTTGGTGGACAATATAGAAGAAATATGTAATATTTCAATTATAATCATTTGTAGAGACGCGATTTATCGCGTCTCTTTTTTTGAATTCATTCAAAAAAATCAAAATTATTTCCAATTCCCAAAATATTTTAATTATTTCGCATTACGATATAACATTACACGCCATGCAAAATAAATTTAAAAACAAATACCGCATTTCCTCTGCGCGTCTACAAACGTGGGATTATTCCAATAATGGTGCCTATTTTATCACCATTTGCACGCAAAATCGACATCATTTTTTTGGTCATATTAAAAATCAAGAAATGCAATTATCCGAAATAGGAATATTGGCAGAAAAATTTTGGTATGAAATACCCAATCATTTTTCAATGGTAGAATTAGGAAATTTTGTGGTGATGCCAAATCATGTTCATGGGATTTTAATTATTGATAAAACGAATGATGAATCATTTGTAGAGACAAGGCATTGCCTTGTCTCTACAATTCATACCAATTCAATTATTGGTTCATCCCGTTTTCAAAATCAGGGAAAAAATACCATTTCATCGATTGTAGGTTCATATAAATCAATTGTGACCAAAATATCACGTCAAATCAACCCTAATTTCGCCTGGCAATCCAGATTTCACGATCATATTATTCGGAATTCGAAATCATTTAATACCATTCAAAATTATATCGAACAAAATCCGTTAAAATGGAAAGAAGATACATTTTATAATTTATGAAGCCAACAATAAAAACCTTTCCAACTACAAAATTCATCGGAATAAATAGTCAATTTTCGTATTCAGATTATCGAATAGGCGAGTTATGGGGAAGATTTATGCCACGACGAAATGAAATTAAAAACAACATTGGAATAGAATTGTACAATGTTCAAATCAATCCAGAAAATTTTGATTTCAATCCGCAAACGGAATTTATAAAATGGGCTGCGGTTTCAGTGACTGATTTTAATTTTGTTCCAGAAGGAATGGATTCATTAGTTATTGAAGAAGGCTTGTATGCTGTTTTTAAGCATGTTGGTGATGCAACAAAAGCAAGAGAAACCTTTGGTTATATTTTTAGCGTTTGGTTGCCAAATTCGGAATATGAATTAGATAATCGACCTCATTTTGAAATTTTGGGTGAAAAGTATAAAAATAATGCTCCTGATTCGGAAGAGAAAATTTGGATATCAATTAAAAAAAGGAACTAGTATTCGCCATCCACATAAAACCAATTTCCGTTTTCCAATTTAAAAGTCGAGTGTTCGTAATGAACTTGCGCTTTCAAATTTTCATCCAAATAATACGCTTTGAAAGTTACAGTGGTTTCTGTTGCAGCTAAAACTTCTAATTTTATCCATTTGTTAGCCTGACTCCAAGCTAAAATATTGCTTTTTTTGTGCAGTCTTCGTTTAGAAATATGAGTTGTGTTTACCAAATAATCTGCAGCACATGTTGCAAAAGCGCTGTAACGAGAACGCATTAAAGCTTCTGCTGTTGGTGCTTTTTTTACACCTTTAATATAAGGTTCACAACAATCTTCAAATAAGAGTGAATTTCCACAAAAACAATTCGACATAAATTACGATTTAGATTCGTTAAATTTTCTAGCAATTTCTTTTAATTTTTCGGCACGAGCATTCTTTTTCGCTTTTTCTTTTGCATGCTCCTTGTGTAATTTGTCGTTGTGCGCTTTAATATTTTTTGGATTATTTCTTCCCATTTTTATGGACTTTTTAAGCGATTCAAATGTACAAAAAATAAATTTTATAAAGTTTGGCACAACAATTGGTTATATTTACATAAGAAATAACTTAAAAATGAAATGTTATGAAGAAAATTACTTTATTGATAGCTTTTATCGGGATGATAACACTACAAAGTTGTACAGTTAACGAAGTTCAAGATAATGTGGATAACGATACTATTGCAGAAGTTTTTGAAGTTACTCGTTCTTTTAATACAGCAAATGGATTTAGTACTCTTGTTGATTTAGGAACACCAATTTATTCTTCCGATATGATTTTAGTTTATCATTTATATGATATAGTAGGGGGAGAAGATGTTTGGAGATTAATGCCTCAGACCTATTACTTAGGAGGTGGTGGAGAATTGGATTATAATTTTGATTTTACAAGATACGATGTAAGTATATTTTTAGATGCTAACTTCCCTTTGGTTGATTTATCTTCAGCTTGGACTCAAAATCAAACGTTTAGAATTGTTATTATTCCTGGATATTTTTCAAATAGAAGTGCTACACAAGTAGATTTGAATGATTATAACGCAGTTATTCAAGCTTACGGTATCAGTCCAAATAATATAAAAAGATTATAAATATAAAGAGCTATCATCACGATAGCTCTTTTTTTATACCGATATTTTATCCAACTTTAAATAACCAATGTGTTTTTCATCTTCTGAAATTCCATTGGTTTTTGTTATTTTTAAGCGATATTGCGATTTGAATTTCTCTGAAAGGATTTCTTCAATATTGTGGATATCATCTACATCAATTCCATATTTGTCATCAATGTGCGATTCGGCTCCTTTAAATCCGTAATATTTGTAAAATGTAGTTTGTTTGGCTTTTTTAATGGCTTCGGCTTTTGTTTTAGCAACAACTAAAATTTTGTAATGGTATTCTTCAAACTCACCTTCTTTATAACCACCTAAATTCAAAAAGAACAATTGTTCTTCTTGTTCTTGTTTTTCATCTTTTGCAATAACTTCAATAGAAAATCCATCAACGTAAGTTACTTTTTGCCAAGCATCTATATGGATTCTTCCTTTTGCTTCTGGCCAAAAAGCATTCATGTCAGGAATTAATTCTTTTACGCTTGAACCTATTCCAAAAAAAATATCGTGTTGTTCTGTAAACCTGCCTTTTGGGGTACAGCCAAGCATTATCATATGTAAATTTAATGTTTTCATGATGTAAAAATAACAAATATGATAATTACCCCCTAAAAAAATAGGGTGTTTTTATAAATTAATCAAAAAATTCATATATTTGCATAACTTTTCAAGGGTTTAACAATAAAAACAACACATTTTATGTCAACATTCCGTTTTCAGGCTTTAAGAAAAGCAACAGACAGAAAACCAGTTCAAGTAGAAGAATTGGATAGAAAATCAGTTATTTTTGGTAGTAATGTCTTTGGTGACAAAGCTATGCGACAATTTTTAACTCCTGAAGCTTATAAAGCGGTTAAGGCTGCTGCAGAAGGCGTTAAAATAGATAGAAAAATTGCCGACTACATTGCTTTAGGTATGAAAGAATGGGCATTATCTAAAGGTGTAACACATTATACTCACTGGTTTCAGCCATTAACAGGAACTACTGCAGAAAAGCATGATGCTTTTTTTGAAACTTTTCCTGATGGAAGTGATCCAGTTGAGAAATTTGGAGGGAGTCAATTAGTGCAACAAGAACCAGATGCTTCTTCTTTCCCAAATGGAGGTATTCGTAATACTTTTGAAGCAAGAGGATATACAGCTTGGGATCCAACATCTCCAGCATTCATTTTTGGAACTACATTATGTATTCCTACAGTGTTTGTATCGTATACAGGTGAAGCTTTAGATAACAAAACACCTTTGTTAAGAGCTTTACAAGCGGTGGATGCTGCTGCTATTGAAGTTGCAAAATACTTCGACAAAAACGTAAAAAGAGTTACTCCTACATTAGGTTGGGAGCAAGAATATTTCTTAGTAGATACGGCTTTAGCTAATTCAAGACCTGATTTATTAGCTACAGGTAGAACTTTATTAGGACACACGGCTGCTAAAGGACAACAATTAGACGACCATTATTTTGGTTCAATTCCTACACGAGTTTTAACATATATGCGTGATTTAGAAAACGAGTGTATGTTGTTAGGAATTCCAGTTAAAACGCGTCACAACGAGGTAGCGCCAAATCAGTTTGAATTAGCGCCAATTTTCGAAGAAACGAACTTAGCAGTAGACCACAATTCTTTATTGATGGACGTAATGCAAAAAGTTGCAGAGCGTCATGACTTTAAAGTACTATTCCATGAAAAACCTTTTAAAGGAGTGAATGGTTCTGGAAAACATAATAACTGGTCATTGGCTACCGATACTGGAATCAACTTATTATCTCCAGGAAAAACGCCGATGAGTAACTTACAATTTTTAACGTTCTTTATTAATACTATTAAAGCAGTACATGATAATGAAGAGTTATTAAGAGCGTCAATTGCATCAGCTAGTAACGATCACCGTTTAGGAGCTAACGAAGCGCCACCAGCAATTATTTCTGTTTTCATTGGACAACAATTAACTAAAGTATTAGCGGAGTTAGAAGGTGTTTCTAAAGGAAAATTATCTCCAGAAGAAAAAACGGATTTAAAATTAAACGTAGTAGGTAAATTACCAGACGTTTTATTAGATAATACAGACAGAAACAGAACATCTCCATTTGCTTTCACAGGAAATAAATTCGAGTTTAGAGCTGTTGGTTCTTCTGCAAACTGTGCGGTTTCAATGACAACTTTAAATACTATTGTTGCAAAACAATTAAAAGATTTCAAAGCTGAAGTTGATGCGTTAATCGAGAAAAAAGATTTAAAGAAAGACGAAGCTATCTTTAATGTATTAAGAGAATATATCAAGCAAACTAAAGCTATTCTTTTTGAAGGTGATGGTTATAGCGATGCTTGGGAAAAAGAAGCTAAAAAACGTGGATTAAGTAATCACAAAACAACTCCTCAAGCTTTAAAAGCTAAAGTTTCTAAAAAAGCAATTGCTCTTTTTGAAGAAATGGGTGTAATGAACCATGTTGAGGTTGAAGCGCGTTACGAAATCGAATTGGAAGAATACATGAAAAAAATCCAAATTGAAGGACGTGTTTTAGGTGATATTGCTCGTAATCATGTAGTTCCTACAGCTATTAAATATCAAAATGTTTTAATTGAAAACGTTAAAGGTCTAAAAGAAATTTTTGGAAAAGATTTCGAAAAAGTAGCCAAAGAACAAATTTCATTAATCAAAGAAATTTCTGAGCACATCGAAGGAATCAATACGAAAGTAGAGAAAATGACAGAAGAGCGTAAAAAAGCAAATGCTTTAACTAGCACTGAAAAAATGGCTGAAGCTTACTGCGATAAAGTAAAACCTTACTTCGAAGAAATTCGTTACCATGCAGACAAATTAGAATTGTTAGTAGATGACGAACTTTGGACACTAACAAAATACAGAGAATTGTTATTTACGAAGTAATTAGAAATAGAAATCCCAATCTTTCGATTGGGATTTTTTTTATTGTTTCTCAATTCTTAACAACCATCATTCTTACTCAAATCGCGTTCAAAAAGCACTTTATTGTTGTGTTCGATATAGTTGCTTGATAAAATCAAATAAGGATGATTGTTGGAAAAGCCAGCGCTTCGGCTTTTGATAATTATTTTGTCGTTAACTTTTATACTTTTCAATTTTTCAAAATCATTTGGAGTAAATTGCATCATGTAATCTTCACCATTAATTTTCACAACTAACCATTTTGGACTTGACGGGTTTGTGGTTGGGAGTTGAAAAGTTACCGAAGTTACGACAGCTTCCATTTCAGCATACGCTTCTATTTCTTTTTTTATTTTGTCATAACTACTTTGCACTTTTTTACCTTCTGGCGAGTTTTTCCAATCATTAAATTTTCTGCCATCTGGCGAAGCTTCCCATTTTTTTCTTTTCTCTAAATTGGATAACGGTTTTGAAGAAATTGTAGTGTCGTTTTTAATTTCACAATTAATAGGTAAACCATTGGCAAAAGTTGAAAAGCTAAATACAAATCCAATTAACACAACCAGCGACAAGATTAGTACATAAATTGTTTTTTTCATAAATTTCATTTTTTAAATTGATTCACGAATTTACATTCATAATTTTTTGTTAGAACAATTGGGATTGTAAATAAAAATGTAAACTTTGTAAATAATTAATTGACAGTATGAATAATAGACAAAAACTCCTTTCTGGGAAAACTAAATATGTAATTGCATTGCTATTACTGGTGTTAATGTCATTGGTTTTCTTTGTAAATACGAATAGCGATTTTGATCTTTCCAGAAGAGAAGTTTTACTACGTAGAATTGGCCATGAAATATTGTTACAATCGGGTGATAGTACTTCAAGAGTGCTTCCGATAGAAAAGATAGCTGAAAATGAATACCAAATTAGTTTTGAAAAAGAATTTTCATTTGTAACCGATTCATTAGTAAATACTACCCAACGTTTACTAGCCAAAGATTATCATGTTTCCGATTATATTGTAAATGTAATGAATTGTGATAATTCGAGTGTTGCTTATGGATATGCTATTTCCAAAAACAAGAAAGAAGATGTTTTAGCTTGTGTGGGAAGAAAACAACCGATTGCTTGTTACAAGATAAATATCAAATTTAAACCAAGCGATATAGTTACAGCAAATTATAAATATTATTTAGTAGGATTAGCGTTTTTACTAATTATTGGATTTGTTTTTTGGAAAATAAAACCTAGGAAAGAATTACCTAAAATTGATAGTAATAAACTGTTTACTTTTGGTTCGGTGGTGTTTGATGCACAAAAGCGTCAACTAGAAATTAATAAAGAAACCATAGATTTAACAGCAACCGAAACACGTTTATTGCTCATTTTTGCCTCATCTCCAAACGAAACAATAGAAAGAAGTCGACTCCAAAAAGAGATTTGGGAAGACGAAGGTGTTATTGTAGGACGCAGTTTAGATGTGTTCATCTCAAAACTCAGAAAAAAACTGGAACTTGATCCGAATATTAACATCGTAGTTATTCGTGGAAAAGGGTATAAGCTTGAGGTTAGGGTGTAAGGATATTACGCTTATAGAAAAAGAAATCCCAATCGAAAGATTGGGATTTTTTGTTGCACTATGATAATTTACCCCTAAATTATCACAATTTAGTGCTTAATTTTCACAATAATATATTATTGCAAAAAGTGTTAGTGAATAATTTAACCCCTTAAATTATTTGATACTAACAGTTTCAAAACTATAGTAAGGGAATATAGCTTTGAAAAACTTTCAAATTTAGATAAGTCAAATTTAAGAGGTTTTGTTGGAGTGATTGCTGTAGTTTTTCTGCATATTTTTACTAAAATGCATTTTTTTACATTAAAGAATAAAAAATGTCTTGCAAAAGCAAGGCCACAAAATATTTAGAATTAATAATATTAAATCTTACTCACTGCCGTTTCATATTTTACATTTACTACATTCCAATCGATTACATTGAAAATAGCGGTTAAATATTCATTGCGTTTGTTTTGGTAGTTTAAGTAATATGCGTGTTCCCAAACATCAATAGCTAAGATAGGTGTTCCTCTTACTTCGGCATTTGGCATTAAAGGATTGTCTTGGTTGGCAGTGTTAGTAACAGCTAATTTTCCGTCTCGGGTTACTACTAACCATGCCCAACCGCTTCCAAATTGACCTGCAGCCGCATCGGTAAGTTGTTTTTGTAAATTGTCAAACGAGCCCATTTCAGCAGTAATGGCTTCAGCTAAAGCGCCTGTTGGAGTGCCGCCACCTTTTGGATTTAAAATTTCGAAAAATAAATTATGATTGTAATAACCACCGGCGTTGTTTCGGATTTCTTTATTGTTTACGTCTAAGTTTTTTAGAATCTCTTCAACTGTTTTTAGTTCTAAGTCGGTTCCAATAACTGCTTTATTTAACTTATTTGCGTAACCTAAATGATGTTTCGAATAATGAATTTCCATAGTACGACCATCGATATGGGGTTCTAAGTCATCATAAGCATATTTTAATCCTCGCATTTGGAAAATACCGCCTTCGGTAACTTTTACATCAGCAGGATTTCCTAGAGCCGAAATTTTAGTTTCTACTTCGGGATCAGGAATTTTTACTTCAATAAGTTCATTTTCTTTTTTACAGCTTGCCATCATTAGTGATATACAAGCTAACCATAACAATGACTTTTTCATGACGGTAGTACTTAAAGATTTCGTTCTTTTAATAATTCGTTTATGATTCGAATGTATTCGCTTTTAGCTTCATCTACAGTTAGATGTTTTACTTGCATCCAAGCGTTTAGTTTGAAAGCGTTTATGATATCTTGCGGATTTTGAAACAGTAGAGGAGTTGTCGTTTCTGAGGTAGCTTGCTTGTACAAACCATACAATACCAATTGCATATCCTGTGGCACTGATTCTTGTGGAATCAATTGTGCGTTAGCAAATGCTTCATCAAATAGTGTATTCAAATCCTTTTCGCTCATTCTTTATGCCTTTTTACTAATAACGGTTTTATTTCCGATAGCTTTATCACCTAATTTTACATTAATTTCGGTTCCTAATGGTAAATAAATATCTACTCTTGAACCAAATTTAATAAATCCAGCATCTTTACCTTGAACTACACGCATTCCTTCTTGAGCATAATTTACAATACGTCTTGCTAAAGCACCCGCAATCTGACGGTATAAGATTTCGCCATATACTCGGTTGTTGATTACAACGGTAGTTCTTTCATTTTCTTCACTAGCTTTTGGGTGCCAAGCTACTAAATATTTCCCTGGATGATATTTGCTATATTTTACAATTCCGTTTACACAATAACGCGTAACGTGAACGTTAATAGGCGACATGAAGATTGAAACCATCAATCGTTTGTCTTTGAAATATTCCGGTTCGAATACTTCCTCAATAACGACTACTTTTCCATCTACAGGAGCTAAAATATGATTATCGCTATTATCAGCAACTCGAGTTGGGTTTCTGAAGAATTGTAAAACTAATACTAATATGAATAATCCAAAAATGTATAAAAGAGTTCGTAACCAATCTACAGATATAAAAGCATCTGTTAAGTAAATAATCCCAACAACAAATAGTAGGGTAATTAGAATAATTTTAGCACCTTCTTTATGAAACATAATATAAAATTAAATAAAATAAATTAATAAATGGAATTACAAATATAATACTATCTAGTCGATCTAAAATACCTCCATGACCAGGCATTATATTTCCAGTGTCTTTGATGCCTGCCACTCGCTTAAGTTTCGATTCTATCAAGTCGCCTAGCGTACTGAAAACACTAACAATTGCAGCAATAACAATCCAAATGTAAAGCGTTGATGCCATAATATAATAATTTGCCAATAAAGCACCTCCAATAATGGTAAATACTAAACCACCAGCAAATCCTTCAATCGTTTTTTTGGGAGAAACACTTGGGAAAAGTTTATTTTTTCCGATGTTTTTCCCAACTAAGTATGCAAAAGTATCGTTGGTCCAAATTAAAACAATGATAGAAATTAATATTTTAGGATTATAACCTTTAACTCCCATAGCTACATAATTTGCAATAATGAAAGGAAGAATTACATAACCAAACAACAAAAAATACCTTGTGTAAATTTTAAAATTAGATTTGTTTGCATTAAATAAATACAACAATAATTTAATAGACGTTACAATCGAAATGGCTGTTAAAGCAGTGTTTAAGTTTAGGTCAGAATTTTTATTCCATAAATAATAGTAGGAACCTGCAGCAATAGGTATGCTAATGTAGAAATTTAATCCACACATTTTACAGAATTCATAAACTCCCATGACTAAGAAAGCGCCAAAAAGAATTGTTAAACCCTCTCTAGAATAAGAAATGCAGCCTAACAGTAATACAACATAAACGGCTCCAGATAATGCTCTTTTTAGCGTTTCGTTCATTATTATAAATCTTCTAAAAGAAGTAGGTAAAGATTTTTGTGGCAGCTTCCGTAGTGAAGAAAATCTTGTTCTTTAACTTCTTCAAAATATTTTATAGTAGTAATATTAGAAGGATAATTTTTTTCGTGAGTGCTTTTAATTCGCCTCAATCCATCACTTTTGCTATTTACAATTTGACTTGTTGTAGCAAAAACAATCATGTTTGTAGGTAATTCATTCGGTTTAAAATGCTTTAATTGATATGAAGAGAATAAAATTGACCCTTCATCAGCAATTAAATTTTCACAAGAAGAAAGAAAAAATATAGGGTCTGCAGAATTGTCGTAAGTTAATTTATTATCATCAAGTAAGTATAGTAATCGGTTATCAAAACACTGGGTATTAGATTCAAACCAATCATTTTCGGCTAGAATGTTTTCAAAATTTTCTGCAATTTCATCTAAATTTTCACAATAAATAAATTTACCTCCATTTTCTTTGAAATTGAAAGTAAATTGTTCATCTATTGGTAAAGTAGCATCAGGAGCATATGGACTCTTGACTTCTGGTTTTTTGTCATTGCCTTCTTCTTCCGATGGAGTGCCAAAAAATTTTCTAAAAAGACTCATGTATCTTTAGCAGGTTTTTACTGTGAAAACCAAAGATAAAAAAAATCTTAGTTCTAAACATAAAGAACTAAGATTTTTATTAAAATTATTTTGTTGATAAGTTACTTATTCTAAAGCAGTATTTCCTGTTGAAATTTCAGAAGTTGTTTCTGATTCTTTATCAAAAGGTCTTTTTCCGAATATATTTTCCAAATCGTCTTTGAAAATAACTTCTTTTTCAATCAGAATATCAGCTAATTGGGTTAGCTTTTCTTTGTTAGTCTCTAAAAGATGAATTGCTCTGTCGTACTGTTCTTCAATTAATTTAGAAATTTCAGTATCGATAACTTTAGCAGTTTCTTCAGAATATGGTTTCGAAAAATTATAGTCAGATTGTCCTGTTGAATCGTAATAGGTAATGTTTCCAAGCTTGTCATTCAAACCATAAATCGTTACCATAGCTCTTGCTTGACGTGTAACTTTTTCTAAATCGCTCAACGCTCCCGTTGAAATTTTATTGAAAATTACTTTTTCAGCAGCACGACCTCCCATAGTAGCACACATTTCGTCTAACATTTGTTCAGGTCTAACAATTAGGCGCTCTTCTGGTAAATACCAAGCAGCACCTAAACTTTGTCCACGAGGAACAATCGTAACTTTTACTAATGGCGCAGCGTGTTCTAACATCCAACTTACGGTTGCGTGACCTGCTTCATGTATTGCAATAGCACGTTTTTCCTCTGGAGTAACGATTTTATTTTTCTTTTCTAAACCACCAACGATTCTGTCAACAGCATCAAGGAAATCTTGTTTGTCTACCGCTTTTTTGTCTTTACGAGCTGCAATTAAAGCCGCCTCGTTACAAACATTAGCAATATCTGCACCCGAGAATCCAGGAGTTTGTTTTGCTAAGAATTCGGTATCTAATTCCTCTGATTTTTTCAAAGGTTTTAAATGCACTTCAAAGATTTCTTTACGCTCTCTGATGTCTGGTAAGTCAACATAAATTTGTCTGTCAAAACGACCGGCACGCAATAACGCTTTGTCTAAAACATCCGCACGATTAGTGGCAGCTAAAACAATTACGTTTGAATTGGTTCCAAAACCATCCATTTCAGTTAATAATTGATTCAATGTGTTTTCTCTTTCGTCGTTAGCGCCTGTCATATTGTTTTTACCACGAGCTCTACCTACAGCATCAATTTCATCAATGAAAATGATAGAAGGCGATTTTTCCTTCGCTTGTTTGAATAAATCTCGAACACGAGAAGCTCCAACTCCTACAAACATCTCCACAAAATCAGATCCTGATAATGAGAAGAAAGGTACTTTAGCTTCACCTGCAACAGCTTTTGCTAATAAAGTTTTTCCTGTTCCTGGAGGTCCAACTAATAATGCTCCTTTAGGAATCTTTCCTCCAATTGACGTATATTTTTCAGGATTTTTCAAGAATTCAACAATTTCTTGAATTTCTTCTTTTGCTCCTTCTAGTCCAGCAACGTTTTCAAAAGTTACGCGAGTATCGTTTTTTTCGTCAAATAATTTCGCTTTCGATTTTCCAATACTAAAAATTTGACCTCCGCCACCACCAGAACCACCAGACATTCTTCGCATCATGAAAATCCATAATCCAACTAAGATTAAAATGGGTAAAAGCATTGAGATAAGTTCTCCCCAAATACTTTCTGGTTCTTTTTCATATTCTGAAAGTTTACCTTCGTTAGATGCTTTTTGTAAATTTTCTTGAAAGGTTTTTAAATCACCAATTTCAAAGAAATAGTGAGGTCCTTTGGTGTTTAGTTTCCCTAAAACGTCATTTTTAACCTTGTCATGAGCCTTATCTGTTAAAGCAGTTTTCTTTAGAAAGACTGTTGCTTTTGTATTGGTAAACACTACTTTTTCTACCTGACTTTTATCTAAAAATTGGTAGAATTTTGACAATGTAGTTGGCGCAGGATTACTTAAATCTAATCCTTTAGTAAATAAACTTATCGTAAAAAAAATCGTCAGGACAAGTACAATACTCATCCACGGACTAAACTTAAAGCCAGAATTATTATTTTGTGCCATAAAATTTTTAGTAATTAGTATCTATGGTTGTAATTTTAGCATCACCCCATAAACTTTCAATGTTGTAGTATTCTCTAATATGTTTTTGGAACACGTGAACCACAATACTCACATAATCCATAAGTACCCATTCTCCATTTTGCTCTCCTTCAACATGCCATGGTTTTTCTTTTAATTCTTTTGAAACCACTTTCTGAACAGAGCCAACAATTGCATTAACTTGTGTATTTGAATTACCGTTACAGATTACAAAGTAATCACAAACCGTATTTTCTATTTCCCTTAAATCAAGGATATTAATATCATTTCCCTTTACGTCTTCAATTCCTTTGATGATAAGTGCTAATAAATCATCATTATTCGTATTTTTTTTCGTCATGTAATATTTATGATTTTATGCAAAGGTATCATTTTTTGTGATTATTTTTGAACCTTAACATAAGATTAAATTTTGTTATTAAAATATGAGAATAATCAAACTCGATGCCATAGATTCAACCAACCGTTTTTTAAAAGCACTTTCGGCTCAAGAAAGTTGTGAAAATTTCACAGTTGTAAGTACTGAATCGCAAACAGAAGGTAAAGGTCAAAGAGGTTCTGGATGGGTTTCTGAAGTGGGTAAAAATCTCACTTTTAGTGTTTTATATAGTCAGAAGGCAGATGGAATTACGAGTTTGTTTACTTTGAATATTATAGTAGCATTGAGTGTTGTTGAAGCACTAAAAACCGTTAGTAATTTAAATTTTGTCATCAAATGGCCAAACGACATTTTGGCAGAAAATAAAAAAATAGGTGGCATTTTGATTGAAAATACCTTTAAAAATTCAGGAGAAGTGCAATCGATAATCGGAATTGGTTTGAATGTGAACCAATCGCAATTCGAAAATTTACCACAAGCTTCGTCTTTATTTTTGTTGGAAAATAAAATTTTTGATAGAGAAACGATGCTAATTTCTATTGTAAATCAGTTGGAATTTAATTTAAAACAATTACCAATTTTTGGAGAAGCTCATTTTTGGAACATATATCATCAAATTTTATTTAAGAAAGATGTGGTTTCTGCTTTTGAATCAGTAGCAGGAAATCGCTTTGTTGGTAAAATCCAAGAAGTAACTCAAGAAGGAAAATTAGCTGTTTTATTGGAAGATGATTCTGTTCAACTTTTTGATGTGAAAGAAGTAAAAATGCTTTACTAAATTAAATACAACTTAAAATCATCAAACCTATGTTAAACTTAGCAGAAAAGTTTTTGTTTTTAAGTACATTTGTGCCAATTTAAAAAAAACGTATTCCTATAAATCTCATGGAGAAAAAAATACTATCCTTGTTGTCTTCCACTCGCTTAATGGCCGTTTTGTTTATTCTTTTTGCTGTTGCTATGGCTGCTGGAACTTTTATTGAAGATGCTTATAATACTGATACAGCTCGAGTTATTGTTTATAATACCGTTTGGTTTGAAGTTATTATGGTGTTTTTTATCATCAATTTTTTAGGCAATATTAAACGTTATCAATTGCATAAAAAAGAAAATTGGGCTACTTTAATTCTACACCTTTCTTTTATTCTAATTATCGTTGGAGCTTTTGTAACTCGTTACATTAGCTATGAAGGAATGATGCCTATTAGAGAAGGTGAATCGGCTAACATCATTTATTCTGACAAACCATATTTGACAGTTTTAGTGGATGGAAATCACGAAGGTCAAATGCGTCGTAAAACTTTTGAAAAAGGATTGTATTTGGCGCCAGAAGTTAAAGACGACTCTTTTTTGAATGCTTTTGCAAGTAACGATTTTTCAATGGGAGGTGAGTTTAGCGGAATTCCATTTCAAGTAGAACATCAAGAATTTATTATGAACGCTACCGAAACAGTCGTAGCTTCTGAAACAGGACAATTGATGATTAAAATGGTAGAGTCGAGTGGAGGAACACGTCACGAACACTACTTAAAAGAAGGTGAAGTGCAAAACTTACACAATGTACTTTTTGCTTTCAATAAATATACAGAAGGCGCAATTAACATTACTAAAATTGCGGAAGCTTATACCATTCATACGCCTTTTGAAGGTAATTTCATGCGAATGGCTGATAAATTGCAAGGTAAAGTTGTGAAAGATTCAGTACAACCTTTGATGTTACGTTCTTTATATAATATTGGTGGAGCGCAATTTGTATTCCCAGAACCTGCAATTAAAGGTGAATTGACTTTCAAATCGAATAATGATTTCAAAGATAAACAAACCGATGATGCCTTAAAAGTAAAAATTAAAACACAAGGGAAAGAGGAAATTGTAACACTAGTTGGTTCAAAAGGAAAGCAAGGAGTTCCACAAACGGTTAAGATTGGTGATTTGGAATTTACACTTTTCTTTGGAAGTAAAATTTACAATACGCCTTTTTCTGTGAAATTAGATGATTTCATTGCAGATAAATATCCTGGAACAGAAAAAAGTTATTCGGCTTTTAAAAGTAAAATTGAAGTTGCCGATACTGAACAAGGAAAAACATTTAAAGATAGTGTTTTTATGAATCATATTTTAGATTACAGAGGATTCCGATTCTTCCAAGCCGGATTTGATCCAGACGAAAAAGGAACACAATTATCTGTAAGTCACGATTTCTGGGGAACTTGGATAACTTACATTGGTTATTTCTTGTTGTATTTTGGTTTGATGGCGATATTATTTACAAAGAGCAGTCGTTTCAGTAGTTTGAAAGAGAAATTAGAAAAAGTGAAAGCTAAGAGAGCAGGTTTATTGAGCGTGTTTTTGATTTTATTTTCTTCATTAACTTTTGCACAACAACATAATCACCAACCTAGTAAAGAAGAAATTCTGAAATTGTTAAAGAAATATGAAGTTTCAGCTGAACATGCGAATGAATTTGGAAAAATCGTAATTCAAGATGGTGGTCGTATGAAACCTATTAATACGTTTTCATCAGAATTACTTCGTAAAGTATCAAAAAGTGATACGTATGAAGGAATGAATTCCGACCAAGCGTTTTTATCAATGACGCAATATCCTCAATATTGGTATTCGTTGCCAATTATCTATTTAAAGAGAGGAAATGATAGTATTCGTAAATTAATTGGAGTTGAAAAAGAAGCAAAATATGCGCCTTTAGTAGTCTTCTTTGATGAAACTGGAAGCTATAAATTAGCTAAAGTATTAGAAACGGCTTATAAAGAACCAGTACCGAATCAATTTCAAAAAGATTTCATTGAAGCCGATAAGAAAGTAAACCTTTTATATTCCGCTTTAAGCGGACAAATATTGAAAGTGTTCCCAGTTCCAGACGATAAATCGAATAAATGGGTTTCGTTTTTAGAAATCAACCAACCAACAGGAACTGCTTTGGATTCCATTAAAAATGTGATGCCGTTTTATTTGAACGCCTTAGATAAAGCTACACAAAGTAAAAATTACGAATTACCCAATAGTCTATTAAAAGGTCTAACCGAATACCAAAAGAAGTACGGAAAAGCCGTAATGCTTTCGGAAAGTAAAATCAATTCTGAAATTACGTATAATAAATATGATATTTTCAAGAGATTATATTATATGTATATGCTAGCTGGTGTTTTAATGTTAGCTTTCTGTATTGTACAAATTTTCAAAAATTCTAAAGCCATCCGAACGATTATCAATGTTTTTCATGGATTAATAGGGTTGTTTTTCATTTTGCATTTAGCAGGTTTAATTGTAAGATGGTACATTTCAGGTCACGCGCCTTGGAGTGATGCGTATGAAAGTATGATTTATGTGGGTTGGGCAACGATGTTCTTTGGATTAGCTTTCGGGAAAGATTCGAAACTTACGGTAGCTTCAACTGCTTTTGTAACTTCAATGATTTTGATGATTGCGCATTGGAATTGGATGGATCCTTCCATCGGAAACTTACAACCAGTTTTAAATTCGTATTGGTTAATGATTCACGTTGCAGTAATCGTAGCGAGTTACGGACCATTTACTTTAGCAATGGTTTTAGGTTTAGTAGCTTTATTCTTGATGATTTTCACTAACGAAAAGAACAAAGAAAGAATGAAATTAAGCATCGACGAAATCACATACATTAACGAAATGGCACTAACAGTAGGTTTAGTCATGTTAACCATAGGAAACTTCCTTGGCGGACAATGGGCTAACGAAAGTTGGGGACGTTATTGGGGTTGGGATCCAAAAGAAACTTGGGCTTTAATCAGTATTATGGTGTATGCATTTGTAATTCACGCGCGTTTTGTACCAGCATTAAGAGGAAGATGGATTTATAACGTAATGAGCGTTTTAGCTTTCGCTTCTATTTTAATGACGTATTTTGGAGTGAATTTCCACTTGAGCGGTTTACACAGTTACGCTTCAGGGGAAAAACAGAATGTTACCTACTACATTTATATTCTATTAGGAGTATTGATAATAGTAGCATTGGCTTATTTCCCATATAAAAAGTATTATAAAAAATAAGAATTTGGTCGCTAATAAGCGGCCATTTTTTTTAAGAAATGTTTATCAAAAATTGCGTTTTAAAATCCTAAATTTGAAATAAAAAAAGAAATGAAAAAATTAGTAACCTTGTTTTCAGTAGCAGCATTGCTTTTTAGTTGTCAAAATCAGGCACAAAAAAAGCAAACAGCTACCGCAACAGCAACCACAACACCTATGGCAAAAGAAACCATTTATCAGTTTAAAGTAGAAGATTTGAGTGGAGATACTTTTGATTTTTCAACACTAAAAGGAAAAAAAATCTTAGTAGTTAACACGGCTTCTGAATGTGGTTTAACACCACAATACGAACAATTACAAGCCATTTACGAAAAATACAAAGACAAAAACTTCGTAATCGTAGGTTTTCCAGCAAACAACTTTGGAGCACAAGAACCCGGTACTAATCAGCAAATTGCTACTTTTTGTCAAAAAAATTATGGGGTAACATTTCCTATGATGGCCAAAATTTCGGTTAAAGGTGGCGATATGCATCCTGTGTATCAATTCCTAACACAGAAAGCTAAAAATGGATTACAGGACAGTGAAGTAGAATGGAACTTCCAAAAATACTTAATTAATGAAAACGGTGAATTAGCAAAAGTAGTGTCACCAAGAACATTACCTACAGATGCTGAAATCGTAAATTGGATTGAAGGAAAATAGTTAGTAATCAGTGTTCAGTATATAGTGTTCAGTTTACTCTATTTATAGAAGACTGAACACTTTTTTTATAGAATTTTCTGAACAAAAACCGAATGTAACCATCGGTTAAACTTAAAGCCTGATTCTTTAATAAAACCAACTTCTTCGAAACCAAATTTCTTATGAAAATCGATGCTGTTGGTATTTTCTGAATCGATAACGCCAATCATCGTATGGAGATTTTGCTTTTTAGCTCTTTCGATTAATTCGGTCAATAATAATTTCCCGATACCTTTTCCAATAACATTCTTATTCGCATAAACGGAATGTTCTACTGTGAATTTATACGCTTCTCTGAAACGAAATTCACTATAATAACCGAAGCCTATGACTTCATTATTCATTTCGGCAACAATTACAGGGAAACCTTTCTGAAGTTTTTCTTCAAAAATAGTTTCTTGTGTGGCTAAAGTTCGCATATTGTAATCGTATAATGCAGTTGAATTCAAAATAGCATCGTTGATGATAGCTAAAACGGCTGAGCAATCTTGTTTTTGATAGTCTCTGATTTTTATCTCCATTTGGTAAAGAAATTACGTAGTAAAAGTACTAAAAACCTTTTCAACTTCGTAACTTTGTAGTTCAGTTATTTTTAAAATGATGTATCCAAAAATTCCTTTAGCGCAAAGCATAATTGAAATTTGCCAACAAAAAGGAGTCCAACATATCGTAATTTCGCCTGGTTCGCGCAATGCTCCTTTGACGATTGGATTTACTAATAATCCGTTTTTCAAATGTTATAGTATTGCTGACGAGCGATGTGCTGCATTTTTTGCTTTGGGAATTGCCCAACAAATTCAAAAACCTGTTGCTATTGTTTGTACTTCCGGTTCTGCAGTCTTGAATTATTATCCTGCGGTGGCAGAAGCTTTTTACAGCCAAATTCCTCTAGTAGTCATTTCTGCCGATAGACCTCAAAGTAAGATTGATATTGGTGACGGACAAACTATTCGTCAAGAAAATGTTTTTGCCAATCACAGTTTATACAATGCTAATTTGCAAGAAAACGTATCAACTGAAAATGACAATCACATTCAAAAGGCGTTTCATGTTGCGGTTACCCAAAAAGGACCAGTTCATATCAATGCACCTTTTGAAGAACCTTTGTATGAAACGGTTACTGCATTACAAGTTCAACCAGTAATTATTGATTTTACTACTGAAGAAAAGTATTTTAAAATAGAAGATTCAACTATTGAAACTTGGAACAAAGCGACGAAGAAATTGGTTTTAGTAGGAGAGTTGTTTCCCAATTCAATAGAGCAAAAGCATTTGGATATTTTAGCGAATGATCCAAGTGTGGTGGTTTTAACAGAAAAAACATCAAATTTACATCATCCAACTTTCATTGACCAAATTGATACTTTGATTACGCCATTTACAGATGAAGATTTCAAAGCTTTTCAACCTGAAATTTTATTGACTTTTGGTGGAATGGTAGTTTCGAAACGTATCAAAGCCTTCTTGCGAAAATACAAACCAGCACATCATTGGCATGTAGATGAATTACGTGCGTATGATACGTATGGTGCATTAACCAATCATTTTGAAACGAAAACCAATACGTTTTTGAATCAGTTGTTGACTGAAAATACCATTGAAAGCACCTATAAATCAAGTATTGCAACTATTTGGAAAGATAGAGAAGCGAAACATAAAGAATACACCGCAAAAATTCCGTTTTCAGATTTTAAAGTGTTTGATTTTATTTGCCAAAACCTGCCAAAAAATATTCAGTTACAAGTGAGTAATAGTTCGGCTATACGTTATCTACAGTTATTTGATTTATACAAAAGCATACAAGTCTTTTGCAATCGTGGTACTAGTGGAATTGATGGAAGTACTTCGACAGCCATCGGAGCAGCATTAGTTTCTGATTTACCTACAATGTTAATTACAGGCGATATCAGCTTTTTATACGATAGCAACGCTTTGTGGAATAATTATATTCCAAAAAACTTCAAAATCATTTTATTAAACAATAGCGGTGGTGGTATTTTCAGAATTCTACCTGGACATCAAGAAACGGAAACGTTTAACACCTATTTTGAAACATCACATCAATTAAACTCCTCAAATTTGGCTAAAATGTATGGATTGGATTATTTTGAAGCGAGTGATGATACGACATTACAGCAACAATATTCTGCATTCTTAAACCAAAATGAAAAACCAAGTATTTTAGAAATTTTCACTCCAGAAAAAGAGAATAATGGGATTTTATTGGAGTTTTTTAGAAGGTTGAAGTAAAGTTTTAGTTTATACTTTTAGTTTATACTATACTTTGGATCAAAATCAACCATCCATTCAATGCCGTATTTATCTCTGAACATGCCAAAATAAGAACCCCACGGACTATCACTCATTGGATATTCGACATTACCTCCAGCTGAAAGTCCGTTGAATAAATGGTCTGCTTCTTCTTTACTTGCTGCACTAACGGAAATCTTGGAACGGTTTTCATTTTCATTTACACGACCCATAATTTCAGGTACATCGTTTCCCATTAAAATATTGTTGCCAATTGGTAATGCAATGTGCATGATTTTGTTGGCTTCGTTTTCTGGGACTGGAAATTTTTCACTTGCCAAATCTTTGAAACGCATAATTTGAGCAAACTCGCCACCAAATACCGATTGGTAAAAATGAAATGCTTCTTCAGCATTGCCGTTGAAATTGATGTGTGGATTGATTTGTGCCATGGTTTTATTTTTTATTCTTGCCAGAGTTAAATTTAAAGCGTTCTACAGGACTTTCTGGTTTTTGTTTTTTGGTGGAAGGTTTGCCTTGTCCAAAAGGTTTTTTGGTCGTTGCCGATTTCGGTTGGAATGGTTTTTTGGTTTCGGGTTTTTTGTTTTCTTTTGGTATAGCCGTTTTGTTTTTAGCTATTTGGTCTAAAACTTCTCTTGGGTTTTTAGGTTCTTCTTTTGTGCCGCGTAAGTAAATCACCAATCCGTTAAGGAAATTGCGTAACAATTGGTCGCCACAATCCATATAATTTGGATGGTCTTCGCTTCTAAATATGTTGCCTAGTTCGCCTTTAGAAACTCTAAAATTCACTAGGTTTAAAATTTCTATAATTTGGTCATCGCGTAGTTGTAGTGCTACGCGCAATTTCTTAAAAACATCGTTGTTATTCATTTTTGTAAAATATTAGGTCAAAGATATCTATTTAAATTAAGAATTCTTATTTTTACCTGAAAAGAAATATTATATGGATACACGTCAAGAAAAAATTAGTTTATTACAAGAAATGATTGCTTTTGCTTTAATTGATGGAGAATTGCACGATCGTGAGT
>CAZCIV010000009.1:0-21419 GCA_964498595.1 uncultured Flavobacterium sp. | reverse complement strand
TTTCGTTCGGATATAACTCAGGTAAAGCATCACTTTGCCAGAATTCTTTGGTATCGATGTCCATAATTGTAAGTTTCCCTTTAAACGCGGCACCCGTGTCTACATTCCACACACAAGCTTTATTCACAGGAATACTTTCATTTATTTTTGTAACCGGAGTATGCCCGATATAAATTTCCTTGTAAATAGTTAGCCGATTTGGATAAGTGATAGCCTCTTTCAAAAGATTCGGATCAAGAGCTAATGCCATTTCCCATAACGTTCTGTCCCAATAAAAAAGAGGTTTGAAATACTCGTAATCAACTCCTTTCATATTGGTAAAACCAGCGTGAATGAACAATCGATTTTCTTCATCTAAATAATAATCCTGAAGTGATTTTAGAAAATGAATGTGTTTTAACTTAGTAGCTGTATCGCAATTTTGATACGATTTTACCGTCGCTTCTCCACCATGTTGAAACCATAATTTTTCATCAAATTTTTCATTGTTTCCTAGTAACCAATCTAATAGGAGTTCGTCGTGGTTACCTCTGATAAAAATGCAAGTTTGCTTTTTTTGTAATTCTATCAAATAATCTAAAACCGCTGGCGATTCGCTCCATCCATCAACAAAATCTCCTAAAAATATTAGAGTGTCTTTGGGGCTAACTTTTGCTCTTTTTAAAACCTGATGGATTGCTTTTAAGCCACCATGAATATCTCCTAATACGAATTTTCTCATAAAAGTTTAATTTTTTTTCAAATTTTTGTAAAATATGCAGAAAAACTACAGCAATTTATCTTTTGAGACTCTATAATTTTGTCTTTAAAGTTAAAAAATAAACATTAGTAAATTAATAAACATTTAAAATCAAAACATTATGAAAAATTTAGTTAAATTATTTGCTTTAACAGTTGTAGGTATTTCTCTTTTCTCATGTACAACAGACGAGTACGATGCTGCACTTGAAGAAAGTGTAAAAGTAACAGAAAATATCCAAAATGCCCAATTTAGAGAGGCAGAGGAAGAAGTTAAAGAACAAGAAAACACTTCTGATATGTCGGCTAAAGAAGATGATGGAAATCCGTTAATCATTATTGTAAAAAAAGACTAATAAATTAAAATGTAATAAATATGAAAACAGTTGTATTATTAATTGTAAGTTCTTTGTTTTTGTCAAATATGCCTAAAAATAAAGAGAATGATTCTATTGAAAAAGTAATGTCTTATAAAATAGAAAAATTTGAAATAAATAAAACAGACAATATATCTTGTTCACGAACACCTATAATAATTGTTAAAAAGGATTAATTTTTAGCTTTTAAATGTAATTTTGTTAAAAGGAATCTTTTATTTGAAACAGGTCGTAATTTTTACATTTTTATTATTTCTCGTTGGATGTAATTCAAGCGAGAATAAGCCTGTATTACAAAAAAAATTGGATGATTATTTTGATAAAAGTTCAAATATTTCGATAGACAAGCAAGATCGATTACAATATATCGATTCTGCAATTAATATGATTGAACAATCAAACTTTAGTGATTCAATTAAAATCAAAGATTATTTTAAAGCTGCGAATCGTTATTTTGGATTATTAGAATATGAGAAATACAAAAATATTACTCATAAAATATTACAAATTTCAATTTCTAACAACGATTCACTAAATACAGCAAAAGCTGAATATTATTTGGGGGATTATTACTTTTCAACCACCAAAAATGATAGTGCTTTTTACTATTATTTAGCGGCAGAAAAGAAATATAATGGGTTAAACGATAAACTCAATTTTGCCAATACTAAATTACATAAGGCATATATTTTATCGTATGAAAAAGATTTTTTAGGTAGCGAATCGGAAACCATTAAGGTTTTAAATATTGCTAAAGAGCTAAATGATCAAGAATTAATTTATGAGTGTTACGTTAATTTAGGAGCATCATTAGTTGGATTAGGAAATTATGAAAAAGCACTAGAGTATCATCAAAAATCTTTATTACAAATTAAAAATGTTGATGAAGAAACATATAAACCAATTTTTCAAGCGCAAACATTAAACAATATTGGATTTGTTTATTTGAATATCAATAAATTTAAAGAAGCAAGTGCTATATTTGGTGAAGGATTGAAGATAAAAAACCTTAAAGATATTCAACCTGTTTTATATGCTTCTTTACTGGATAATTTTGCTTATTCTCGATTTAAGATTAACAACTCATCAGGGTTAAAAGATTTTATTACCGCATTAAATCTTAGAGATGAATTAGATGAAGATTATGGGAAAATTAATAGTAGAATTCATTTAACAGAATATTATTTATCTAAAAAAGATACCGCTAAAGCCATTCAGTATAATGAAGAAGCCAATCGTTTAGCAAAAGGATCAAATTTTAATAAAGAAGTTTTACAAACATTAGATTTTTATACTAAATTAAAACCTAAGGAAGGCTTAAAGTATGCAAAAGAATATATAAAACTTAGTGATAGTCTTCAACAACAAGAACGATTAACACGTAATAAATTAGCTAGAATTGAATTTGAAACAGATGAAATTATTGTTGAAAAAGAAGCTATCTCAAATCGGTTTCGATTTATTTTAATATCTTCATTACTTGTTATCTTTTTTGGTATACTATTTTATATTATTCTTTACCAAAGAAGTAAACATAAAGAATTACTTTTTAATCAGGAACAACAAAAGGCAAATGAGGAAATTTACAAATTGATGCTCGATAAGCAAGATGAATTAGAGGAAGCAAAAAAGAAAGAACAGTTGCGAATTTCACAAGATTTACATGATAACATTCTAAACAAATTGGCTGGCATTCGATTTAATTTGTTTGCGTTAACTCAAAAACCCGATGAAACCGTAATTAAAAGAAGTTCAGAGTATATCGACAAAATTCAAAGTGTTGAAAGTGAAATACGAACGGTTGCTCATGAATTATTTTCAGAGTCATTTCAAAACAAAGGCAATTATAGAAGTATTTTAGAACAATTAATTCAAAATCAAAAGGAAACTTATTTAACCCAATGTGAATGCACAATTACAACAGAAGAAACAATTGAAACAATTTCAGCACTAATAAAAATGAATGTTTATAGAATTATTCAGGAATCTTTAAACAACATTAATAGGCACGCTAATGCTTCAATGATTTTTTTGAAATTATCCATAGAAGAAGGTTTTCTGCATTTGTCTATAAGAGATAATGGGGTTGGATTTAGTTTGGCAAAGTTAAAATCCGGTATTGGATTAAAAAATATGGAAAGCCGAGCGGAATCAATTAATGGACGAATAAAAATTTTGTCCGAAATTAATAAGGGAACATCAGTAATTTTAAAAGTTAAACTATAAATAAGATACTATTTTGGAAAATAAAAGACTCAATATTTTAATGATTGACGACCATCCCTCTATGATAGAAGGATATAAAAGTATTCTTTCTTTTAATGATTTAGACTTTGAAATTGATATTACGCCAGCTTATAATTGCGAAAGTGCTTATTATTTGATAACCGAGAATCCAAACGTATCCGTTTACGATGTGGTTTTTATCGATTTGAGTTTACCTGCTTTTCCTGAACAAAAGATTTTCTCAGGGCATGACTTGGCTAGATTAGTTAGAAATTATATGCCGTCTACAAAAATTATTATTTTAACATCGCATGTTGAGGCTTTTTTACTATATAAAATTCATAGAGAAATTGAGCCTGAAGGATTCTTAGTGAAAAGTGATTTTTCAGCTCAAGAATTATTAAATGCTTTCAACCAAATTATGACGGGTGATAAATATAAAAGCCGAACCGTACAACAAAATATTAATGAGTTAATGGCAAATGAATTTCTTTTGGATGATTATTATCAACAAATCATAACCCTATTAGCTCAAGGAATTAAAACTAAGAATATGCCTGAATATATAGGCATTACCTTAAGTGCCATTGATAAAAGAAAAGCTCACATAAAAGAGTTCTTTAATATTGAAAAAGGCTCAGATGAAGATATTATTAAAGAAGCTAAAAAAAGAGGGTTAATCTGAAATTTTAACAAAATGTGCAGAAAAACTACAGCAACCCATCTAAAAAGCATACTTATCTTTACAATGTAATTTAAATATTAAAAGGATGAAACTCTATACTAAAATCTTGCTGTTATTATTGTTTCTAAGTTTGGTATGGTTATACACTGTAGTTGATTTAACTTATAATACAATTTTTTTTGAAAGCAATACTTTTTTATCAAAATGTATTGGTTATCATGCTCAATTTGAATTAATTTATATACTAGGTGTTTTCCTTTTTATTTCTTATTTATCATTAATTCTCTTCATTAAAAACAAAAATTTTTATTGATAATATTTCATTTTTCTTAAAATTCGCATTGCTTCTTTAAACGAGACATAAAGTAGCGGATTTTCAAATGATTTTAGATAGGGTTTAGCATCAATCAATTTTTGTTTGGCATCTTCAAATCCATTTAAATAACAAATCATCATAATTTGAGGAAAGTTTTCTATATCTCTCTTTTCCGATTCTTGTAAAAGTAATCCCTTTTGAAGCTTAGAAAGTAAAGCAAGATGAGAATTATAAATATGATGCAACATTTTTCGGTTGTATTGCGGAGGTTCAAACAACATTTCTGAATTCATTTTGTAATAACCATTATCAAAAAAACTTAGTGTAACTTTTTCAAACGGATAGTAGCTGGTTTTATCATTTAATCCTAAAGAAATGTATTCGGTAATACTAAAACTGCTATCATCATAGGTAATACTTACTTCGTCTAAAGCCGAATAAAACAGTTTTACCTGTTCGTTGACCAACTCAATATCCACTCTAGAATAATACTCTTTATCCCGAACTTTTTTCTTATTTCCAGCCCAACAAACCACAAATAATTCTTTGAAAACTTTGTATTTGGAAGGCAAGTCCTTATGGCGATTGTTGATGAAATCCAAAACGCTTTCTAACGTATGCGCAATACTGTTTCGAGAACTATTTTCAATACTAATTACGGTTTCAACATTCTGTTTCGAATACGGAATTTTTTCAGTCGTAGGTGAAGTATTGCTTCCCTTTCTAACGAAATAAGTATTCGCTTCAATGGTATGAATGCCTTTTTTGAAATATGAATTTTTAGATTTCGGTTTAATGGTAACCAATCCTACCACTTTATCTTTTGGAAGGTTTGGGAAAGGCACATTTTCGTACTGAATTTTAGGTGGATTTTCTAAAAAAGCATTTACCAAATTCTGAATTCGGCTATCATCAAAAAAATCATTACCAACGATTTCATTGGTTTCGTCTTCCACACCCACCACAATATAAGAATTGTTACTCGGATTGGAATTGGAAAGCGCACAAATGTGTTTTAAAAACTTGGCTTTTCCTTCTTTAGTATGCAGGTTTAATTGCCGCTTCTTATCATAAAAACTATTCTCATCATGATGAGCTAAAAGATTTTTGATAAGAAGCCGCTTGTTGATCATTTTTTACCTGAATATTCTGAACACTGTTAACCGAATACTGATTACTATTCTAAGGCACTCTATTTCCCATGCTTTCTGTCCAGATAGCAAACCAATCTTGCTTATCTAAAACTAACGATTTTGCTTTCATTAATTGTTGAATTCTTCCTGAATTAACCGTTCCTGCCACTGGAGAAATTCCAGCAGGATGTTGCATAATCCAAGCCAATAAAATAATATCAGAACCCACGTGATATTTCTCTACTAACTTAGCCAAAAGCTGACGCAATCTAAAAGTTTGATCCGTATTTTCTCTAAAAACGGTTCCTAACGGATTCCAAGCCATAGGTTTGATATTGTGGATTTGCATGTAATCAAAACTTCCATCTAACATCGCTTCATGATGGGTTGCCGAAAATTGCACTTGGTTAAAAGAAATTTCGGTTTTCTGACGTAATAATTCGGTTTGAGAGGATGTAAAATTTGAAACTCCAAAAGATAGAATTTTTCCATCTGTTTTTAATTTTGAAACCGCTTCTGCAATTTCATCAGATTGCATTAACGGACTTGGACGGTGAAGTAATAATACATCCAAATAATCGGTTTGTAGATTTTTTAATGAATTTTCGGCTGACCAAATAATATAATCTTTAGAATATTCGTAATGTTTAATCCAATTGTTAGGTCTATTTTCTGAAGTATATTGAATTCCACATTTAGTAATTAATTGAATTTTTTTGCGATCTATTTTACTTTCAGAAAGCGCTTTTCCAAACGAAGCTTCAGTGGTATAACCTCCATAAATATCCGCATGATCAAAAGTGGTGATTCCGTTTTCAATAAATAAATTAATTAAATGAGTAAACTCTTTGGTATTTAGGTTTTTATCCCAAACACCCCAATTCATAACTCCAGCAATAATAGGTGATAATTGTATAGACATACTATTTGAATTTTAAAATTTTTCTTAAAATTATAAAATAGAATCATAAAACACTCATAAAATCAACCTTTTTTATGCATTTTTAACGCAATGTTAACAACTTAAAACCAAAAAAAAATTCAATTTGCAGCGTCAAAAAATGTTGTTAATTTCACAGCGTAAAAATTTAACCAAAATGGAAGAAAATATAGCCACCTTAGACATTAGAGCAATTAATGAAAAGATTGAAAGAGAAAGTGCTTTTATAGACTTACTTACAATGGAAATGAATAAGGTAATCGTAGGTCAAAAACACATGGTTGAGCGATTATTAATAGGTTTGTTAGGTCAAGGACATATTTTATTGGAAGGTGTTCCTGGATTGGCAAAAACCTTAGCCATTAATACGCTTTCTCAAGCTGTTCATGGTTCGTTCAGTCGTATTCAGTTTACACCTGATTTGTTACCTGCCGATGTAGTAGGAACTATGATTTACAACATCAAACAAAATGACTTTACCATTCGTAAAGGACCTATTTTTGCCAACTTCGTACTAGCAGATGAGATTAACCGTGCGCCAGCAAAAGTACAATCGGCTTTGTTAGAAGCCATGCAAGAAAAGCAAGTTACCATTGGTGACGAAACGTTTAAGTTAGACAAACCATTCTTGGTAATGGCAACGCAAAACCCTGTTGATCAAGAAGGAACCTATCCATTACCAGAAGCACAAGTTGACCGTTTCATGCTAAAAGTGGTGATCGATTATCCAAAAATGGAAGAAGAGCGTCACGTAATTCGTCAAAATTTAAAAGGTGCTTTTGAAAAAGTAAACCAAGTGGTTTCGTTAGAGCAAATTTTAAGAGCGCAAGAAGCCGTTCGTGAAGTATACATGGACGAAAAAATCGAGAAATACATCTTAGATTTAATTTTCGCTACACGTTATCCAGAAAAATATAAATTAGAAAGTCTAAAACCATTAATCAGTTTTGGAGCTTCGCCTCGTGGAAGTATCAACTTAGCCACTGCTGCTAAATGTTACGCTTTCATCAAACGTAGAGGGTATGTAATTCCAGAAGACGTTCGTGCCGTTGTGTACGATGTATTACGTCACAGAATCGGAATTACTTATGAAGCAGAAGCTGAAAATGTAACCACAGAAGACATTATTAGCAGAATTGTTAACGAAGTTGAAGTGCCTTAATTTTTTGTTTCAAGTTTAAAGTTTCAAGTTAAAGAAACCTGAAACTAAGAAAACCTGAAACCTGAAACAAAATAAAAATGGATACCAAAGAAATTCTAAAGAAAGTTCGAAAAATAGAAATCAAAACCCGAAGATTGAGTGATCATATCTTTTCGGGAGAATATCACACGTCTTTTAAAGGACGCGGGATGACGTTTTCAGAAGTGCGCCAATACCAATACGGTGACGACGTAAGAGCTATCGATTGGAATGTAACCGCACGCTATAACGAACCTTTCGTAAAAGTGTTTGAAGAAGAACGCGAATTAACCATGATGTTGATGGTAGATATTTCGGGTTCGGAAAGTTTTGGTACAAAAAATCAACTAAAACGCGATATGGTTACTGAAATTGCTGCCACATTAGCGTTTTCGGCTACTCAGAATAATGATAAAATAGGTTTGCTTTTGTTTTCGGACCAAATCGAATTGTTTATTCCGCCTAAAAAAGGAAAATCACACGTTTTACGAATCATTCGCGAGTTAATCGAATTCGAATCGAAAAGCAAAAAAACCGATTTATCGCAAGCTTTGAAATATTTATCGAGCGTTTTGAAAAAGAAAGCCATCGTGTTTTTAATTTCCGATTTCATGGTGAAAGATTACGAACACACGCTAAAAATCGCTTCAAAACGTCATGATGTAACCGGTATTCGAGTGTTTGACCAACGCGAAGAAAGCATTCCAAATATTGGTGTGGTAAATATGCTAGATGCCGAAACAAGCGAAACACTTTTAGTCGATACCACATCCAATAAAGTGCGAATGGATTACGAAAAATACTATCGTGAAAACGTAAATTATTTCAAAGATATTTTTTCAAAATGTGGAGCTGGAACGATTAGTTCTAGAGTGGATGAAAGCTATGTAACCAAATTATTAGGTTATTTTAAAGCGCGTAATTAAGAAAAATGAAAAAGAAACTTTACTTATATATTGCTTTATTGTTAGGATTTTTGGGTTTTGCCCAACAAATCTCGTCTTCTATTGATTCTACCCAAATTAAAATTGGATCGCAATTCAATTTAACCATCAAAGCAAAAGTAAACGCAAAAGATAAAGTGGTTTTTCCAGATGGGAAGTTTTTTGGTGCTTTGGAAATATTAGAATCATATCCAATTGATACCGTAAAAAATGACAACCAATACGAATTAATCAAAAAGTACGGGTTAACCCAATTTGATTCGGGACGCTATGTGATTCCGAAATTATTGGTGAAAATCAATCAGAAAGAATTCCGTACCGATTCGCTTTCGATTTTGGTAAACGATGTAAAAGTCGATACCACGAAACAACAAATGTATGATATCAAAGACATCATCGCTACCGAAGAAAAACCAATGAGCGAATGGTGGAAACTCCTAATTTTATTGGTGTTGATTGTAGCTTCTGGATTTGCATCATACTTCATCATCAAACGTTTACAAAAAGACAAAAAACAAGAAGAAGAATTTTTCGCTTCACCAATTGAAAAAGCGATTGCGTATCTTCAAAACTTAGATAAAAAACAATTGGTACAACGCGGTGATGTGAAAGAATACTATTCTGAAATGACTGATATCACCAGAACATATATTGAAGAATCGATTCATATTCCAGCGATGGAAAGCACTTCTAGTGAATTAATGGAAGCGTTGAAAAAAGCGATTGCTGATAAAAAAATGTTTGTCAATCGTGAAGATTTAGAAAAATTCAAGAAAGTGTTAGAAAATTCCGATTTGGTGAAATTTGCTAAATCGCAACCTTTACCATTCGAAATTGAAACCGATAAAAAAATCATCGATAAATTCTTATTGGTAATTGACAAAGCATTACCTAGAACCGAAGATCAAGCTGCAATTTTGTTTGCTGAAGAAGTTCGTAAGAAGGAAATGCAAAAACAAAAAGCAAAACGTTTAGCGCTTTCAGCCGGAATTTCAGCCTTTTTATTGGTGGCTTCTGTTGTAATTTTCGCTTACACGGTAGGATTTGATTTTGTGAAAGACAGTTATTTTGGCTATTCTACCAAAGAATTGTTGGAAAAAGAATGGATTACTTCGGAATATGGCGAACCTGCTATCATTATTTCATCGCCAAAAGTTTTAAAACGAACTATAGATGAGAAAATTCAAAACAATCTTCCAGAAAACGTAAAATCAACTAGTCGTTTTGCGTATGGAAATATTACAGATGATTTCTCAATTGTTTTAATTACAACCGCTTACAAAGATACCACGAAGATAGATTTAGATTTAGCATTGGAAGCCGATTTGAAAGAATTAGAAAAGTTTGGAGCTAAAAATATCATCGTAAAAACGGGCGAATTTGAAAATGTAAAAGGTCTTTCAGGTAAAAAAGCCTATGGAACATTTACGGCTTTTGACTCTGATAGCGAAGAAGATATAAAAATGCAGTACGACATTATGGTGTTGTCGCAACCGGGCGGCGCTCAAGAATTTTTCTTTATGTATAGAGAAGAAGACGAATACGCAAAACAGATTATTGAGAAAATTCAGAATTCAATTGAACTAAGAAAAGCCAAGAAATAATGGGAAAAGTAACTTTTTTAAATCCGGAATTTTTATGGTTGTTTTTGGTTTTGCCAATTGCAATAGCTTGGTTATTTTACAAAAGAAACCAACTTTCGGCAACGGTAAAAATGAGTTCATTAGAACCTTTCAAGCAGAATAGAACTTTCCTGGCTAAAGCAAAACCATTTTTATATGTGCTGCGAATTTTAGCTTTAAGTTCAATAATCATCGCATTAGCAAGACCAAGAAGCGTTGACGTAACTTCAAAATCGAAAACCACAAAAGGAATCGATATTGTAATGGCAATAGACGTTTCGAGTAGTATGTTGGCGAATGATTTAAAACCAAATCGTCTAGAAGCTTTGAAAAAAGTAGCTTCAACATTTGTTCAAGATCGTGTTAATGATAGAATTGGATTAGTAGTTTATGCAGGTGAAAGTTACACAAGAACACCAGTAACTTCAGATAAAACCATCATTTTACAATCGTTAAAAACCATCGAATATGATGATTCTATTATTGCTGATGGAACGGGAATTGGTGTTGGCTTAGCAACCGCAATCAACCGAATTAAAGATAGCAAAGCGAAAAGCAGAATCATCATTTTATTAACGGATGGTGTGAACAATTCTGGAACCATCGATCCTAGAACGGCATCTGAAATTGCTAAAGAATACGGCATTAAAGTATATACTATCGGAATTGGAACAAACGGTCAAGCGATGTTTCCTGTTGCGAAAGATGCGAATGGTAAATTGGTATTTAGAAAAATGCCTGTAGAAATTGATGAAAGCTTAATGAAAGAAATTGCAAAAGCTACTGATGCAAAATATTTTAGAGCTACATCAAACAAAAAATTACAAGCCATTTACGACGAAATCAATAAGTTAGAAACTACCGAAATTGATGAAAAGAAATTTTACAACTACGATGAGAAATACAAAACGTTTGTATTAATCGCTTTTGTATTATTAGGCGTTGAGGTGTTATTAAGAAATTCAGTTTTTAGAGGAATCGTTTAGAAAGAAAAACAATGTTTGAATTAGAAAGTCCAATATATTTTTATTTATTAGCGCTATTACCCATAATAGTGGCACTTTTTCTATTCAATTTGTTTTGGAAAAGAAAAAGACAAGCTGTTTTTGCCGATTTGGAATTGTTTAATCAATTGGCACCAGAGAAATCGAGTTTTAAACCGGCCTTGAAATTAGGAGTTTTGTTGTTAGCATTGGCTTGTATTATTATTGCTTTGGTGAACCCAAAAATGGGAACGAAAATGGAAACCGTAAAACGTCAAGGAATTGATATTGTATTTGCAGTCGACATTTCAAAAAGTATGCTAGCTGAAGACGTAGCCCCTAACCGATTGGAAAAAACCAAGCAAATCGTTTCCCAAATCATCAACCAATTAGGAAATGATCGTGTGGGAATTGTTGGGTATGCTGGAAGCGCTTATCCTGTTTTACCCATGACAACCGATTACAGCATTGCAAAAATGTACTTGCAAAGTATGAATACAAATATGGTGTCTTCACAAGGAACCGCTTTTAACGATGCAATTCAATTAGCTGTTGATTATTTTGATGTTAAAGATACCAGTAAGTTAATTGTCTTAATTTCAGATGGAGAAGATCATGGTGATGGAGTAGATGATGCAATTGAAATGGCAAAAGAAAAAGGAGTTCGCATTATAACAATTGGTGTAGGAACTGAAAAAGGAGGTCCAATTCCGCTTCGTGATGACAAAGGAACTATCGCTTCGTATAAAAAAGATCAAGAAGGACAAACGGTAATTACGAAGTTATATCCTGAAGTTTTAAAGAAGTTAGCCGATAACACAAAATCAAAATATATTCTAGGAACCACTACCAAAAATGTGGTTGAGGAAATAAAAAAATCCTTAGATAAAATTGAAAAATCTGAATTCGAATCGCAACAAATTGCTGATTTTGAATCGCAATATCAATGGTTTTTAGCTTTAGGATTTTTATTATTGTTAGTAGATGTTTTCCTATTAGAGAAAAAAACGGCATGGGTGCAAAAGTTGAACTTATTTAATGAAAAGAAACATGCGTAAGATACTTTACATAGTGCTATTATTGAATAGTGTTTTGCTTTTCGGACAAGAAAAAGACAAAAATCTATACAACGGAAATCAGTCATTTAAAGAAAAAAAATACGCTGATGCCGAAGCTGATTTTCGTGTAACGGAATCCAAAAAATCACCTAAAAAAGCAACTGCTGGATATAACTTAGGAAATAGTGTGTATCGTCAAAATCAACAAGGCGAAGCGCAAATTCGATATATTCAAGCTTTGGAACACGCGAAAACGAAAGAAGAAAAACACCGAATTTATCACAATTTGGGTAACACCTTCATGTTAGAAAAGAAATATGATTTAGCAGCAGATGCTTACAAAAACGCTCTTCGAAACAATCCAAATGACGAAGAAACGCGTTACAATTATGCATTAGCTAAAAGAAAAAATAAAGATAATCCGCCTCCAAAAGACAACAAGAAAGACAACAAAGGTGGTGGAGGTCAAGATAATAAACCACAGCCAAAAGATAAAGACGGTAAAAACGACAAAGGAAACGACAAAAAAGATTCGGATAAAAACGATCAGAACAATAAAGACAAACAAGGCGATAACCAACAAGGTAAAGGTGACGGAGAGAAAAAAGAAGATAAAAACGAAAACCCAAAACCAAGTGGCGCCGACAAACAACGCATCGATAATATTTTAGATGCGGTTAATAATGCAGAGAAGAAAGTTCAGGACAAAGTGAATGCGAAGAAAGTAAAAGCACGTCCGGTTTCAAATGAAAAAGATTGGTAATTTATGAAAAAGATAATTTTAGCGTTTTTCATTTCAATAATATATACAACTGTTTCCGCTCAAGTAAAATTTGAAGCACAAACAGAAAGAAGTTCTTATGGACTAAACGAGCGCATTCAATTGGTGTTTTCTATCAATAACGAAGGCGATAATTTTGTAGCTCCAAAGTTTCCTGGATTTAAAGCTGAAGGACCTTTCATCAATAAAGGAAACCAAACATCAATTACGATTATAAATGGTAGAGTTAATCAAAAACGAGAAATTTCAACTCAGGTCATTTACTATTTAACCCCAACTAAAAAAGGAACATTTACCATTGGTGCTGCCTCAATTGAATATGACGGAACAGTTTACAAATCAGCACCCATAAAAATTACGATTACCGACCCTATCCAAATGCCAACCTATCCAGGCCAACAACCAACGAATGTGAATTATGGAGAAGGAATTCATTTGGTAGCCGAATTATCTACAAAAAATCCGTTTGTAAACGAGCCCGTTACAGTAGTTTATAAATTATATTTTGAACCGCGTTCAACGGTTGGGAATTTCAGAAATTTCAAAGCACCAAAGTATAACGATTTCTGGAGTCAGTATATCGACATGAAGCAATTGCGTGCAGAACGAGGAAAATACAACGGCAAAGATTATAGCATGGTGGTGCTTCGCAAAGTGATTTTATATCCATTAGAAGCAGGCGCTAAAACCATAGAACCTTTCAAAATCGATTTAGATGCTGAGGTTCCAACAGGTCGCCGTGATTGGTTTGGTGAATACGAAATGCGAGTTATTGAAAAATCACTTTCAACAGGAACACAAACCATTAACGTTAAACCACTTCCAGAAAGCGGAAAACCTGCAAGTTTCTCTGGAGCTGTTGGAAAATTTGATTTCAAAGTCACACCATCAAAAACAGCTTTAAAAGCAGGCGAATCGTTAGATTTAGAAGTAAGTGTTTCGGGTAAAGGAAACTTAAAATTATTTACTTTACCAAAACCCGTAGTTCCAACTGCTTTAGAAATGTACGAACCATCACATACCGAAAATGTACAAACGCCATTAACAGGTATGGTCGGAAAAGTTTCGGACAAATACACGATTATTCCACAGTTTAAAGGAAAATATACGATTAAACCGATGGAGTTTTCGTACTATGATTTGGGAAGTAAATCGTATAAAACCATTACTTCAAAAGAAATTACAATTGATGTAGCAGAAGGAGATGGAACGGTTGTAGCCAATACACCAAGTACAAATAAACAAACCATTCAGAAAAAAGAAGTATTCCAATTCAATAAGTTGAAGACAGAATTTGTTTCTGCTTCTAGAGAGGATTTCTTAGGTTCGGCATTGTTTTATAGTTTGTTATTTGCACCATTATTATTGATTCCGATTGTGATGATTGCTAGAAAACAAAAAGAAGCAAAAGATGCCGATGTGGTTGGAAATAGAATTAGACAAAACAACAAATTAGTGAAGAAATATTTGTCGGAAGCCAAAAAACAAATGGGCGACAAAGTTCCTTTTTATATGGCAATGGAAAAAGCCTTACACAATTTCTTGAAAGCCAAATTACATATGGAAACGGTTGAAATGAGCAAAGAAAATATCATCGAATTATTACAACAACGAAACGCATCCGAAGAAAGTATTAATCGATTTATGGAATTAATGAACGATTGCGAATTCGCACGATACGCACCAGCAACCGATATTGCCATGACAAATGATTTTGAACGAGCTGTGGAACGAATTTCAGAACTTGAAAAACAAATCTAACCACAAAGGACACAAAGAAGGCACAACGAACACCAAAAAATGAATTATGACGGAACAAGAAATTTCTAAAATAGTATTTGATTGTGCTTTACGAGTTCATAAAGCATTAGGTCCGGGTTTACTTGAAAGTGCATATGAAGAATGTTTATATTACGAGTTAAAGAAATCGAATCTTAAAGTTGAAAAACAAAAACCACTACCTCTAGTTTATGAAGAAGTAAAGTTAGATGTTGGTTATAGAATAGATATTATTATTGAAGATAAATTTATTGTTGAAATCAAAGCAGTTGAAACATTAAACGAAGTTCATTTAGCACAGTTATTGACCTATTTAAAATTGACCGATTGTAAATTGGGGTTGTTAATTAATTTTAATGTCAAACTTTTAAAAAATGGAGTACAAAGAGTCATCAACGGAATATTATAGCTAAAGCTTAGTGACCACTTTAGTGGTTATTTTTTGAAATAAAAGCATAGTGCTCATAGTGCCTTCCTTGTGCCCTTTGTGGTTAAAAAAGATTAAAAATGAAAAAATACATTCTACTTTTCATATTCACATTTCAATTCGCCTTAGCAAGTGAATCCATCGACGCTACCTTCAAAAAAGCTAACGATTTGTATAACAAAGGAGATTACGAACAAGCGTTGCAATCTTTCGAAAGCATTATAAATCAAGGCAACGAATCGGCTGATTTGTATTTTAATATTGCCAATTGCTATTACAAACTTGGAAAAGTAGCGCCATCGATTTACAATTACGAAAAAGCATTGCTTTTAAACCCAGATGACGAAGCCATTCAAACCAATCTATCGTTTGCACAAAAAATGGCAATAGACGACATTAAAATCCTTCCAGAAGTCGGTTTTAAGAAAATGGTAAAAGAGTTTACGAGCACATTTCATTATGATACTTGGGCTTGGATAGCTGTTTTTATGGCTTTATTGACTTTACTTACTTTTCTTGGATATTATTTCGGAAATACCGTGTTTTTAAAACGCACTTTTTTCAGTTTGTTTTTGTTATTTTTAATTGGAATTGGAGTAACCGTTTTCTCCGCTTTTTTACAAAAGAAATTTGATGCAAATTACAATCCAGCCATCGTTTTTGCAGAATCCACTACTTTGAAATCCGAACCAAAAAACAGTTCGGAAGATGTAGTAACGCTTCACGAAGGCACAAAAGTTTTCGTATTAGAAGAATTAGGCAACTGGAAACAAGTAGAATTAACGGACAAAACCAAAGCTTGGATTGACAAAGAAGCGATTAAGGAAGTGAAGGAATAGTGTTCAGTGTTCAGTTGAAAGTGTTCAGACTGAGCTTGTCGAAGCTTTTACTCCTCACTCGCAACTCCCGATTTCAAACTATCATACCACCCTTCAATCGTAGGATAAATCGCTTTTGAAATATTCTGAATTGGGTTATAAAAAATCGAATTCTCTTGTGTTTCTTTGGAAAGCAGCATGTTGTTGATGTTGATTTTCTCAAAAATAAAAAGCACGACACTCAACGCTAAAATGGTTTTCAACAAGCTAAAAATCACTCCAGCAATTTTGTTGATCCAACCTAAAAATGCAAAATCTGCTAATTTGGTTAGAATTTTTGCGCTTAAATGAATTCCAATCACCACCAACAAAAAAGTAATAATAAAAGCGGTTATTTCAATATATTTCGGATTCCAACTTGGGACAAGTCCGGTAAAAATAGAACCAACTAAATTTGAAAATTTAATCGCTAAATAAATTCCTAATATCAAAGCTGCGAAAGAAGCAACTTCAACAAAAAGTCCGTTTTTCAAACCTTTATAAACCGCAAAACCTAATAAAACCGCAAAAACAATATCAATCAAACTCATATCAAAGAAAATAGAATAAAGAACAAAGATAAAAGAATTGTTGAAAGTGGTTTTCTGTTGTTATCTTTGCAAGAAATTTGGTAATTGGTTATCGGTAATTGGTCATTGGAACCCATCACCCATCACCCATCACCTTAAACCCAAAAACATGTCTAGAGACGAACAATTAAAACAGCGTTGGGAAAGCGTTGTCACTATATTATCAAATAAATTTGCAGATGGAGAAACCCTTGATTTAGAGGGAATCATCTATTTAATTGGCGTGCAAGAATTAGGAAAAATTCATGCTACTTTCAAAAAAGATGAAAAAGTAAACCTGATGCACATCGCCATTTGTCGTTTGTTAGAACCTTACGGTTACTACGAATTTGAATATTTCGACAACGATGGTTGGCCACATTACAAAGTAAAAGAAGAATTGCCACCACTAAAAGCAGGCGAACAAGCCGTACTAATGAAAGAAGCGATAGTGAGTTACTTTTTAGAGAAAGAGTTGATAGATTGATGATTTATGATTAACGATTTATGATTTTAGAAGTTTTAGACAACTTGAAACTTGAAACTTGAAACAAAATACATAAATTTGCATTTTACAAAACGAGCGATGACAGAAACGATTAAAGCCCATATTGAAGAAGTAAAAGCTTTTCAAACCGATAATAAAGAACAATTAGAAGCCTTCCGAATCAAGTATTTAGGAAGTAAAGGCTTGTTGAAAGACTTTTTTGCCGAATTCAAAAATGTTCCAAACGAACAAAAGAAAGAATTCGGACAAGTAATCAACGAATTGAAAACTTCGGCAGAAGAAAAGGTAAAAACCATTCAAGACGCTTTAGAAAATAAAGAAGAAGCAAAAGGAATTTATGGCGATACAACTCGTCCAGGAGAAGCGATGAACATTGGTTCTCGCCACCCAATTTCGATTGTAAAAAACCAAATGATTGATATTTTTTCAACCATTGGTTTCAACGTGTCAGAAGGTCCGGAAATCGAGGATGATTGGCACAATTTTACCGCATTAAATTTACCAGAATATCATCCGGCAAGAGATATGCAGGATACGTTTTTTATTCAAACCAATCCTGATGTTTTGTTGAGAACACACACTTCATCAGTACAAGTGCGTTACATGGAAAACAACAAACCACCTATTCGTACGATTTCTCCAGGAAGAGTTTTCCGTAACGAGGCTGTTTCTTCGCGTTCGCACTGTATTTTCCATCAAGTGGAAGGATTGTATATTGATAAAGACGTTTCCTTTGCCGATTTAAAACAGACTTTGTTGTATTTCACGAAAGAAATGTTCGGAAAATCGAAAATTCGTTTACGTCCGTCATATTTTCCATTTACAGAACCAAGTGCTGAAATTGATATCTATTGGGGATTAAAAACCGAAACCGATTACAGAATTACCAAAGGAACCGGTTGGTTAGAAATTGGTGGTTGTGGAATGGTTGATCCAAACGTTTTGAAAAACTGCGGCATCAATCCAGACGAACACACCGGTTTTGCTTTCGGAATGGGAGTAGAGCGTATTGCCATGTTGTTGTACCAAATTGGCGATATCCGTATGTTTTATGAAAACGACGTACGTTTCTTAGAGCAATTCAAATCGAGTATATAGTTTTTTGTTATAGTTTTTTGTTTTTAAATAGATAAAAAATATCAAATAATCCCTGTAAAATCTATAAATATTATTACATTTGTCGAGTTACTCAAATAGTAGTAGCACGCACCCTAAAATATTCTATTATTTTAGTCAAGCCTCTTAAGTGGGGCTTTTTTTATTTAATAACATTATGATTATGTCAAAAAAACGTGTAATTTTTTATGTAGACGGTTTTAACTTCTACTATGGATTAAAAGAAATTACAAAACTTAAACCAGACTGGAGAAAGTTTTATTGGATTAATTATGTGCTTTTATTACAACAATTTTTAAAGGAGGATGAAGAACTAGCATTAGTTAGATATTTTACAGCCAGACCAAAAAATCATGGAAAAACAGTAAGACAAAACATGTTGATGGAAGTTAATAAACAATTAAATGGAGATTTATTAAAAATCCATTATGGAAGATACACTGATAAACCCATGATTTGTAGGGTTCAAAATGGATGTGGGGGAACTTATATGCATTGGGAAGAAAAAGAAACAGATGTAAATTTAGCTGTTAAAATGATAGAGGATTGTTATAATAATTCTTGTGATAAAGTTGTATTAGTTTCAGCAGATACTGACTTTCTACCTCCATTAAGGCTTATTCGTCAAATACATCAAAATATTGAAGCAATGATATTGTTTCCTCCTACTAAATTTGCAAGTCCATTAAATAATTTTGGTTGTACCGTTATTAATATGGATAAATATAAGCCTAGGTGGAATCAAGCACTCTTGAATGATGTTGTTGAAATAGGAGAAAAAAAATATAGAAAACCTATTGAATGGGCAATATCAATATAATAATGAAAAAAGACATTATCATCCCAAAAGTAGAAGGCGTTCACATTGTAGCTTTTCAAGAATGGAACGACGATTTTATGGAGAATTCTTGGTACGCTTACTTAGTAAACGACACCGATAATTTGTTGGAAATGGCTATGGTAGTTTCACGCGCTTATGGTTTAATCAATGGCGAAGAGCGTAGAACGGGAACATTCCGTCACGCGTTTGCCAAAGTAGAACCAAGAACAGCTGTTAAAGTCGAATTATTAGAAAACAACGTTTTGCAATTGAATAACGAATTCATGTTGTCGTACTTCTCAAACGGACAATTATATGATAAAACCTTCGTGTTCCGAGTAAATACCATCAACGAAAAAGCCACTGCCGACTTACCAATCATAAACAAAAGAGGCGTTTTTGCGAACTAGATTTTAAAAAAAAACCGCAGATTCGCAGATTTCATTATTAATCTGCGAATCTGCGGTTTTCATTTTTATCTTTTAGATAATCCATAAAATCTGAGTTATCAGACGTAAAAAAAGAAAATATTTTTACCTTTAAGAAATTTTTTCAACACCACAACATGAAACCATTTCTTATCGCTTTAGCCTTTTTAACTACAACAATTTCACAAGCACAAGATTACGCTAAACACGTCAACCCATTTATTGGGACAGGCGGTCACGGACATACATTTCCTGGCGCTACCGTGCCTTACGGAATGGTCCAACTCTCTCCAGATACCCGCATAGACGGCAGTTGGGATGGTTGCGGTGGTTATCATTATTCGGATAATTTGATTTACGGATTTTCGCACACGCATTTGAATGGAACCGGTGTTTCCGATTATGGTGACATTATGTTGATGCCGACAATGGGCGAACCTTCGTTTGACAACAAAGTGTATTCTTCTACTTTTTCACATGCGAATGAAAAAGCTTCCGCTGGATTTTACTCCGTGAAATTAGACAAACATAATATCGATGTGCGTTTAACAACTTCAACACGAGTAGGTTTTCATGAATATACGTTTAATAAAGCTGGAAATGCGAATATTATTTTAGATTTAAGACACCGAGATAAACTCTTGGAAGGAAGAGTAAACATAATAGATGATAAAACTATTGAAGTTTTAAGGAGAAGCGAAGCTTGGGCACGAGATCAATATGTTTATGCAAGGATTGAATTTAATGTTCCAATGATGAATTCGAAAGGAATTAAAAATTCAAATGATTTAGATATACAAACATTAGCATTAAGCTTCTCCAAACAAGTCAAAAAAGGCGAAAAAATCCTTGTAAAAGTATCGCTTTCGCCAACAAGTTATGATGGAGCCAAACTAAACAGTTCTGAAATCAAACATTGGGATTTCGATAAAGTTCATAAAGATGCTATTGCGGCTTGGAACAAAGAATTATCAAAAATTGAAGTCACATCTGATGATAAAGACAAGTTAGCGATTTTCTACACGGCTTTGTATCACACCATGATGCAACCCAATATTGCGCAAGATTTAGATGGAAAATATCGCGGTAGAGACAATAAAATTCATGTTGCTGAAGGATTTGATTATTACACGGTTTTTTCGTTGTGGGACACGTTTAGAGGCGCGCATCCGTTGTACACATTGATTGATAAAAAGCGAACAGCGGATTACATCAATACGTTCATTAAACAATACGAACAAGGCGGTAGATTACCAGTTTGGGAATTGGCTTCCAATGAAACCGATTGTATGATTGGTTATCATTCGGTCTCTGTAATTGCAGATGCGATGGTAAAAGGAATTAAAGGTTTTGATTACGAAAAAGCCTTTGAGGCGAGTAAAGCGTCTGCCATGCGTGATGTTTTAGGTTTGGATGCCTACAAGAAAAACGGATTTATTTCGATTGACGACGAACACGAAAGTGTTTCTAAAACCTTAGAATATGCGTATGACGATTGGTGTATTGCTCAAATGGCAGCAATTTTAGAAAATCATGAAGATTACCAATATTTCATGAAACGCTCTCAAAATTGGAAAAATATTTTCGATTGGGAAACCGGTTTTATGCGTCCAAAGAAAAACGGTGGTTGGGACAAACCTTTCGACCCAAGAGAAGTTAATAATAATTTCACCGAAGGAAATTCATGGCAATACTCGTTTTTTGTACCACAAGATATTGAAGGCATGATTCAAGCGTATGGCGGACCTGAAAAATTTGAAGCCAAGTTAGACGAAATGTTCAACAGCGAAAGTAAAACTACCGGTCGCGAACAAGTTGATGTTACGGGATTAATAGGGCAATATGCACACGGAAACGAACCAAGTCATCACATGGCTTATTTGTACAATTATGTGGGAAAACCAGAAAAGACGAATGCAAAAGTCAAGTATA
>CAZCIV010000008.1:0-21664 GCA_964498595.1 uncultured Flavobacterium sp. | reverse complement strand
TGCTGCCTACTTCGCTAAAGAAACAATTGGGTTCTTTAGAGGAAGGTTTCGTGTTAAAACGTTCGGTTTTTCAACCGTGTTTGGAATTATTTCCAATGGCGGAGTGGAATAAAATGATGTTGAAAATCAATAAACTAAATCGTTTCAATAAAAAGAATGACGATTTTATCAGAAGATTTACAGCGGGAGTTAAAATGATTGAGATTGATGCAACAGGACGGCTTTTAATTCCGAAAGATTTAGTGGTTTTTGCTCAAATTGAAAAAGATATTGTGTTGAATTCGGCTATCAATATCATCGAGATTTGGGATAAAGATAAATATGAAAATGCGATTGAAAACGCTGTGGGTGATTTCGCAGACTTGGCAGAAGAAGTAATGGGTAATTTTAATGACGACGAAGATGGAATATCATAATCCAGTATTGTTAAAAGAAACAGTTGATGGATTAAATATTCATCCTGATGGTGTGTATGTGGATGTTACTTTTGGTGGTGGTGGTCACTCGAGAGAAATTATGAGTCGTTTAGGTGAAAACGGAAAATTATTCGCTTTTGACCAAGATTTAGATGCTTTGAAAAATGCAATTGATGACGAACGATTCACTTTAATTAATGAAAACTTTCGTTACATAAAACGATTTTTACGTTTCCACGGAATCAAACAAGTAGATGGGATTTTAGCTGATTTAGGCGTTTCATCACACCAATTTGATGTGGCAGAGAGAGGTTTTTCAACTCGTTTTGATGCTGAATTGGATATGCGAATGAATCAAAAAGGCGACATCAGTGCGTATCACGTGGTGAATGAATATGATGAACAAGATATTGCAAGAGTGTTGTTTGATTACGGCGAATTAAAAAACGCAAGAGCTATGGCAAATGTAATCGTAACCGCTCGAAAAGATAAAGAAATCCGAAATTCGGACGAATTGAAAAAAGTGTTAGCGAAATTTTTGCCAGGACATAAAAGCAATAAAATTTTAGCTCAAATATATCAAGCCATTCGTATTGAAGTCAATCAGGAAATGGATGTATTGAAAGAGTTTTTAGAACAATCGCTTGAGATTCTAAAACCCGGAGGCCGACTGAGTGTTATCTCGTATCACTCACTAGAAGACAGATTGGTAAAACGTTACATGCGAAACGGCATGTTTGAAGGAGAACCCGAAAGAGATTTCTTCGGAAATTTTAAAGTTCCTTTCAAAATTATTGAAAAATTAATTGTTCCTACAGAAGAGGAAATAGCATCAAACAACAGAGCACGAAGTGCAAAACTAAGAGTAGCAGAAAAAATATAGCAGTACATGAAAAACGGAATCTACAGTTTACTAAAAGCAAAATTTCTTATAAGTGATGACGCTCTTAAGAACTGGAAATTCATCGTTTTTTTAGTAATCTTAGGAATGATGGCTATTGCTAACAATCATCAATACGATGCCAAAAATTACCGAATTACCGAATTAACGAATCAAGTAAAGGAATTGCGTTCTGAATTTGTAGACCGTCGTTCCGAATTGATGAAGTTAAAAATGGAATCAACAGTGGCAAAAAAAATGGAAACTCGTGAAATCTTTCCATCTGAAGTGCCACCAGTTAAGATAATTGTAGAAAAAAAAGAAACAAAAAAAAGTTTTTGGGATAAATTAAAAATATGGCAGTAGAGGATAAAAAAATATCGTACCGCATGTATTTTGTAGCTTTCATGTTTCTCGTGATGGCTGTTCTTGTATTGATAAAACTTAATAATATTCAATGGGTTGAAGGACCGTATTACAGAAAGTTAGCCCAAGAAAGAACCGTTAAAAATTTCACTATTCCAGCAAATAAAGGAAATGTGTATTCAGCAGATGGAAGTTTATTAGCTACATCAATTCCAGAATATTCAATTTATTTTGATGCCGTGGCACCTTCATCGGAACTTTTCAAAGAAAATATTCAAGCGCTTTCGGATTCACTTTCAGTAATGTTTGGAAAATCTTCTGGACATTATCAAGCGAAATTGCAAAAGGCACGTGCGAATAAAAGTCGCTATTTATTTATCGCAAAAAAGTTGAGTTATACCGAGCAAATGCGTTTGAAATCATTTCCATTATTTAATAAAGGAGCCAATAAAGGCGGATTGATTATCGAACAAAAAATTGTGAGAGAACATCCTATCGGTTTAGTAGCAAAAAGAACCATCGGTTACGAACGTTCAAACGAAGATGGTAAAGGTTTAGAGTACGCTTTTCGCGATTATTTAAACGGGAAAAACGGTCACAGAATGATGCAAAAAATTGCAAAAAATCAGTGGAAACCTATTAACGATATCAACGAAAAAGAACCACAAGATGGTTATGATATTATTTCAACAATAGATGTTTATATTCAAGATATTGCACATCATGCGTTACTAAAACAATTGGAATATTACAGCGCTGATCATGGTTGTGTAGTGGTAATGGAAACCAAAACAGGTCAAATCAAAGCCATCTCAAATTTGGGAAGAGCAGATGATGGTTCGTATTATGAAACACAAAATTACGCCATTACTGAATCGCATGAGCCAGGTTCGACATTCAAGTTGATGGATTTGATTGCTGTTTTAGATGATAAAAAAGCAGATACGGGAACGGTTTATAATTCTTTTGGTGGCGAAATTCAATATTACGGAAGAAGAGTAAGAGATTCACATAAAGGAGGTTATGGGAAGATTTCTTTAGCAAGAGGTTTTGAAGTTTCTTCAAACACGGTTTTAGTGCAATCGGTTTACGAGAGTTATAAAAATAATCCAAAACAATTCGTAGACAGAATCAATAGTTACGGATTGAACAAACCTCTTGGTTTACCAATAAAAGGAGAAGGAATTCCAGTTATTCCTCAGCCAGGAACAAATCGCTGGTCTGGAGTTTCATTGCCTTGGATGGCTTTTGGTTATGGTTTATCAGTAACTCCTTTGCAAACTTTGACTTTATACAACGCAGTTGCTAATGATGGAGTGATGGTAAAACCAATTTTCGTTAGCGAAATTAAAGAATGGAATAAAACCATCAAGAAATTTGATACCCAAGTAATCAATCCGAAAATCTGTTCACAAGAAACTTTAGATAAAGTTCATGCCGTTTTGGAAAATGTGGTAAAAAAAGGAACAGGTTCGAAATTGTATTCTAAAGATTTCTCAATGGCTGGGAAAACGGGAACGGCTCAAGTAAATTATAAAGACAAGTCGCAATTGTATTATGCTTCTTCTTTTGTGGGTTATTTTCCTGCAGACAAACCTAAATATTCTTGCATAGTAGTAGTTCACAAACCAAATGTTGCCGCTGGATATTACGGAGCCGATGTGGCTGGACCCGTTTTTAAAAGAATCGCACAAAAAATATTTACCGATTCTCCATCAACAAATCATGTAAAAAACATCGATGCTAAAGTAGTTTCTCAAGAAAAAAACTACTCAGAATATTATAAAAAAGTAGAAAAAGAAGAGCGAATTGTGCCAAATGTAAAAGGTATGGAAGGAATGGACGCAGTTGCCTTATTAGAAAATTTAGGATTAAAAGTAATTGTGAAAGGTATTGGTAGAGTGAAAAATCAATCGCTAACATCGGGACAAGCTTTTAACAAAAATCAAACTATTATAATCGAATTATCGTGAAGCAATTAAAAGACATATTATATAAAGTACACATTGAAGCAGTTCATGGCGCTACCGATGTTGTCGTTTCAAAAATTGAATTCGATTCGAGAAAAATTGAATTAAACGATGTTTTCATAGCCATTAGAGGAACACTTTCTGACGGTCATGATTATATTGAAAAAGCACTAAGTTTAGGTGCTATTGCGGTAATTTGTGAAGAATTTCCGAGTGTAATTGTAAACGGCGTTACTTATATTAAAGTAAAAGATTCTAACGAAGCGTTAGCTTTTTTAGCAGCTAATTACTACGAAAATCCTTCAGAAAATATCAGATTAGTTGGTGTAACAGGAACAAATGGTAAAACAACTATTGCTTCATTATTATACCAATTATTCAAAAAAGCAGGTTATAAAGTTGGTTTGTTATCAACCGTTAAAATCATGGTTGACGAACAAGAATTTAAAGCGACACATACCACTCCAGATTCTTTAACTATCAACAAGTATTTAGATTTGATGGTTCAAGAAGGTTGTGAATTTTGCTTTATGGAAGTTTCTTCGCATGGTGTTCATCAAAAAAGAACCGAAGCCTTACGTTTTGAAGGTGGCGTTTTTACCAATTTATCACACGATCATTTAGATTACCACAATACGTTTGCTGAATATCGCGATGTGAAAAAATCGTTTTTTGATAATTTACCAAAATCAGCTTTTGCAATTACCAATATCGACGATAAAAACGGATTGGTAATGCTTCAAAATACAAAAGCAAGAAAACTTACCTATGCTTTAAAATCTTATTCTGATTACAAAGCCCAAATCTTAGAGAATCAATTATCAGGATTGTTATTAAAAATTAATGATAACGAAGTTTGGGTAAAATTAATCGGTTCGTTCAATGCGTATAATTTATTAGCTATTTACGGAGTAGCTGTCGAATTAGGAATTGAAAAAATGGAAGCGTTACGTTTGCTTTCTGAACTAGAAAGTGTTTCTGGACGATTTCAGTTTATTGTTTCCGAATCTAAAATTACAGCAATTGTAGATTATGCTCACACACCAGATGCATTGGAAAATGTATTAAAAACGATAGAAGATATTCGCACTAAAAACGAACAATTAATCACAGTTGTAGGTTGTGGTGGCGATAGAGATAAAACAAAACGACCAATAATGGCTCACATTGCTTCATCAATGAGTGATAAAGCCATTTTTACATCAGATAATCCAAGAACCGAAAATCCAGAAACGATTATCGAAGAAATGGAAAAAGGTGTAGAACCTCATAATTTCAAGAAAACGGTTTCCATTTTAGATAGAAAACAAGCTATTAAAACCGCTTGTCAATTAGCAAATCCAAACGATATTATTTTAATCGCTGGAAAAGGTCACGAAACCTATCAAGAAATTAACGGAGTCCGCCATGATTTCGATGATTTACAAATAGTAACGGAGTTATTAAAACAATTGAATAAATAATTGTTTCGAGTTACGAGTTTCGTGTATAAAGATAAACCCGAAACTTGAAACCTGAAACCTGAAACTTTAAAATATGTTATATTACATCTTTCAATACTTAGACAAAGCCTTTGATGTTCCAGGAGCAGGAGTGTTTCAATACATTACTTTTCGTTCGGCATTAGCTTTTATTTTATCCATATTAATTGCAACTATTTACGGAAAAAAAATCATCAACTATTTGAGAAATCAACAAGTGGGTGAAACCGTTCGTGAACTAGGTTTAGAAGGACAAACTGCAAAAGCAGGAACTCCAACAATGGGTGGAATTATCATTATTTTGGCAACATTAATACCGGTTTTGTTATTGGCAAAGTTGAATAATATTTATATAATTATGTTGATAGTTACCACACTTTGGATGGGAACTATTGGTTTTATTGATGATTACATTAAAATTTTCAAAAAAGACAAACAAGGTTTAAAAGGAATCTTCAAAGTTATTGGGCAAGTTGGTTTAGGTTTAATCGTAGGAACTGTTTTGTATTTGAGTCCAGATGTAACGGTTCGAAAAGACACTTTAACTTCAAGAGTTAAAATCGAAAATAACATCAAACCAGCGGATTTAGAAGAAAAATCTACTGCGACTACAATTCCGTTTTTCAAAAATAACGAATTCGATTACGCTGAAGTATTATCATTCATGGGTGATAATTACAAAGATTACGCTTGGTTGATTTTCATTCCCATGGTAATTTTAATCATTACAGCCGTTTCAAACGGAGCCAATTTAACAGATGGGATAGATGGTTTAGCGGCGGGAACTTCCGCAATTTCAGTCCTCACGCTCGGTATTTTTACATTCGTTTCAGGTAATATTATTTTTTCTGATTATTTGAATATTATGTATATCCCTAATTCAGGTGAAATGACGGTCTACATCGCTGCATTCGTTGGAGCTTTAGTTGGATTTTTATGGTATAATGCTTATCCAGCATCGGTATTCATGGGTGATACAGGAAGTTTAACTATTGGTGGAATCATTGCTGTAATTGCTATTTCAATCCGTAAAGAGTTATTAATTCCAGTAATCTGCGGAATTTTCTTAGCCGAAAATTTATCGGTAATGATACAAGTGAGTTATTTCAAATATACCAAAAAGAAATACGGTGAAGGAAGACGAATTTTCCTAATGTCGCCATTGCATCATCACTATCAGAAAAAAGGCTATCACGAAAGCAGAATCGTAACCCGCTTTTGGATTGTCGGAATTCTATTGGCGATTTTTTCACTCGTTTCTTTAAAATTGAGATAAGATGCGACTGGTAGTTTTAGGCGGAGGCGAAAGTGGAGTAGGAACCGCCATCTTAGGAAAGAAAAAAGGATACGATGTTTTTGTGTCGGATTTTGGAAAAATAAAAGAGAATTATAAAGAAGTTCTTACCATTAATGGGATCGATTGGGAAGATGAAAAGCACACAGAAGAATTAATTCTGAATGCCGATGTAGTAATGAAAAGTCCAGGAATTCCCGAAAAAGCACCCATCGTAAAAAAGCTAATCGGAAAAGGAATTCCTGTAATTTCTGAAATCGAATTTGCTATTCAATTTACCGATGCAACAACAGTTGGAATCACAGGGAGTAACGGAAAAACAACCACAACACTTTTGACGTATCATTTGTTAAAACAAGGTGGTTTGAATGTGGGATTAGCTGGAAATATTGGAAAAAGCTTCGCTTGGCAAGTGGCCGAAAACAAGCACGATATTTATGTGTTGGAGTTGAGTAGTTTTCAATTAGATGGAATTATCAATTACAAACCACATATTGCGATACTGACAAATATAAGTCCAGATCATTTAGATAGATACAATTACGATTATAGTTTGTATATCAATTCTAAATTTAGAATAACAAAAAATCAAACAGAAGCCGATTATTTGATATATGATAATGAAGACGAAGCGATTCAAAATTGGTTAAAAAACAATAAGATAAAAGCAAATAAAGTGCCTTTTTTATTAACAGGAAAACCTGAAAACGACGGAGGATATATAGAAGATAACAACATCAACAGTATTATTAAAAACGAATTATTTACTATGCCAATCAACGAACTAGCACTAGAAGGAAAACACAACATTAAAAATGCAATGGCAGCAACAGCTGTAGCGCAATTGTTGAACATTAGAAAACAAACCATCAGAGAAAGTTTGACTAATTTCCAAGGAGTAGAGCACAGATTAGAGAAAGTACTAAAAATTCAAGGAGTGCAATATATTAACGACTCTAAAGCTACGAATGTAAATTCGGTTTTTTATGCTTTAGATAGTATGACCACTCCAACCGTATGGATTGTAGGTGGTGTTGATAAAGGAAATGATTATGATGAATTAATGCCTTTAGTTCGTGAAAAAGTAAAAGCAATCGTTTGTTTAGGTGTTGACAATACAAAAATCATCAACGCATTTAATAATGTGGTAGATGTGATGGTAGAAACAACTTCAATGTCAGAAGCAGTTCAATTAGCGCAACGTTTAGCAGAAAAAGGGGATAGTGTTTTGTTGTCGCCAGCATGTGCAAGTTTCGATTTGTTCGAAAACTACGAAGACAGAGGAAAACAGTTTAAGCAAGCCGTTCATAATTTGTAAATTTTTGATTGTCATTTCGACGTATGGAGAAATCACATATCAATTTCATAAAGAATTAAAAAAAAAAGAATGTTCGATATCATTGGTAAAATAAGAGGAGATAAAACCATTTGGGCCATAGTTTTTCTATTGGCTTTGGTTTCTTTTTTGCCTGTGTATAGTGCTAGTACCAACTTAGTTTACGTTATCGGAAACGGAACTACCATCGGACATTTAATAAAACATGCAATTCATGTTTTATTAGGTTTTGGAATCATTTATTGGATTCACAAAATGCCTTATCATTACTTCAAAGCGTTATCCATTTTCGGAATTCCTTTGGTAGCCTTATTGTTGGTTTACACATTATTCAAAGGAACAGAAATTGGAGGAGCAAATGCTAGTCGTTGGATTCAAATTCCGTTTGTGGGAGTGAGTTTTCAAACTTCTACTTTGGCATTTATTGTTATAATGGTTTATGTAGCGCGCTATCTAGCAAAAGTTAGCGATAAAGTATATTCGTTTAAAGAATCATTTTTAGAATTATGGGTGCCTGTTGGGGCGGTTTTAGTACTGATTTTACCAGCCAATTTTTCAACAACAGCCTTAATTTTTGCAATGATTTGCATGTTAATTTTCATCGGACAATATCCTTTAAAATATTTAGGATATGTTTTAGGAATGGGATTGGCAGCCTTAATGTTATTCTTGTTATTAGCCAAAGCATTTCCAGATAATAAATTCTTCAGTAGGGTAAGTACTTGGGAAAATCGTATCGAACGTTTTACCAAAGACACGCCAAATGAAGATGATTACCAAATTGAAAAAGCAAAAATCGCCATCGCTTCTGGTGGAGTAATTGGATTAGGAGCGGGAAAGAGTGTTCAGAAAAACTTTTTACCACAATCTTCTTCCGATTTTATTTTTGCCATTATCGTAGAAGAATGGGGATTAGTAGGAGCAGTAACCATCATCGGATTGTATTTATTGTTGTTAATTCGATTTGTAATCAATGCTCAAAAGGCTTCGAGTTTGTTCGGAAAATTATTAATTATCGGGCTCGGATTCCCAATCATATTTCAAGCTTTTGTGAATATGGGAGTTGCTGTCGAATTATTACCAGTAACAGGTCAACCTTTACCTTTGATTAGTAGCGGAGGAACATCTATTTGGATGACGTGTATTGCTGTCGGAATTATTTTAAGTGTTACCAAGAAAGAAGAAGAAGTAGCACTAGATTTAGAGGAAAAACGCAAACGTGATGAAGCTTTACAGCAAATTATCGATGCGCAAGTGGCTTTGAATGAAGAGAAAGAAGCCGATGAAAATCAGCAAAAAATAAACGATATCAAAAGTTCGATTAGAGAATCTTTAATTGAAGATGAAAACGGAGATGTGTTAGTAAACGGACAAAATCCAATGAACGCAGTTTTAAATAAAAAATAAAAAGCAAAATCATATAATTGTCCCCTCGAGGGGACTTTAGGGGTGTAAAATGAAAAAACCAAGATTCATAATAAGCGGAGGCGGAACTGGCGGACATATTTATCCGGCTGTTGCGATTGCAAACGAATTAAAATCTCGTTTTCCAGAAGCAGAGTTTCTTTTTGTAGGTGCCAAAGATAAAATGGAAATGCAAAAAGTGCCTCAAGCAGGTTACGCCATCAAAGGATTATGGATTTCAGGAATTCAACGAAAATTAACTTTAGATAATGCAATGTTTCCATTGAAATTACTTTTAAGTATGTGGAATTCATTCCGAATTATCAATAGTTTTAAGCCAGATGTGGTTATTGGAACTGGTGGTTTTGCCAGCGGAGCAGTGTTGAAAGCAGCATCAATGTTGAATATACCAACGGTTATTCAAGAGCAAAATTCATATCCTGGAATCACGAATAAATTATTGGCTAAAAAAGCGAATAAAATTTGTGTCGCTTACGAAAATTTGGAACGATTTTTTCCAAAAGATAAAATGATTTTAACTGGAAATCCGGTGCGTCAAGATTTGATTAATGAAGCAAGCAAAAGTGAAGCAATTGCTTATTTTAAATTAGATGCGAATAAAAAAACATTGTTGGTTTTAGGCGGAAGTTTAGGTGCCAGAAGAATCAACCAATTGATTGAAAAAGAGTTGGATTTTCTATTGAGTCAAAACATTCAAATCATTTGGCAATGCGGAAAATTATATTTGAATGATTATTCAAAATATAATGAAAAAGAAAACGTTCAAGTAGTAGCTTTTATTGACAGAATGGATTTGGTTTACGCTGCTGCGGATGTTGTAATTTCCCGTTCAGGAGCATCATCAGTTTCTGAATTGTGTATTGTGGGAAAACCAACGATTTTTATTCCATCACCAAATGTGGCCGAAGATCATCAAACTAAAAACGCTAAAGCAATTTCAGATAAAAACGGAGCCATTTTAATTAAAGAATCAGAATTAGATGCCCAATTTGAAAAAGTTTTTTCTGATTTAATTTCAAACGAAAGTAAACAAGCAGAATTAAGTCAAAACATAAAAAAATTAGCCAAACCAAACGCAACAAAAGATATTGTTGAAGAAATAGTTAAGCTAATCAACTAAACAAATTAACAGTTAAACAATTTAACTAAAGGAATGAATCTAAATCAAATACATAACGTTTATTTCATCGGAATCGGAGGCATCGGAATGAGTGCTTTGGCACGCTATTTTCAATACATTGGTAAAAAAGTAGTGGGTTACGATAAAACACCAACGCAGTTAACAGATGAGTTGCAAGCTATTGGTTTAGAAATTCATTTTGAAGATAATATCAGCTTAATTCCAACCGATTTCTATGTTGAAAATACATTAGTAATCGTAACGCCAGCCGTTCCAGTTTCGCATTCCGAATGGAATTATTTCATCGAAAGAGGATTTACAATTAAAAAACGCGCTGAAGTTTTAGGAATTATTACTAAAGATACTTATTGTTTCGCTGTTGCTGGAACACACGGAAAAACTACAACGTCAAGTATTTTAGGTCATGTTTTGTATGAAAGTGGAGTAGATGTAACGGCTTTTTTAGGTGGAATTGTGGAGAATTACAATTCTAACTTAATCGGTTCAGGAAAAACAGTCACGGTGGTAGAAGCGGATGAATTTGATCGTTCGTTCTTGCATTTGCATCCTAACGTTTCTTGTGTAACGTCAATGGATGCCGACCATTTAGATATTTATGGCGATGCTGCAAGTATTGAAGAATCATTCAGAGAATTCGCAGCCAAAACACCAAGCGAAAATTTATACGTAATCAAAGGATTACCACTAGAAGGAAATACGATTGGAGTAAATAATGATGCTGATTTTTCAGCTCAAAAAATCCGAATTGAAAACGGATTTTATGTATTCGATGTAAAAACACCGACTGAAGTAGTTCAAAATGTAAAATTTGGATTACCTGGTCATCATAATTTGACGAATGCTTTGTTGGCTTTTGCAATGGCGAAATCATATGGGGTTTCCAATGAAAAAATTATTGCAGCATTAGCAAGTTTTAAAGGAGTAAGAAGACGTTTTTCATTCCAAATCAGAGAAGAAAAATTAGTGTATATTGATGATTATGCGCATCATCCAACCGAAATTAACGCGGTGCATCAAGCGGTTCGTGAATTGTATCCAGGTAAAAAAATCATTGCAGCATTTCAACCGCATTTGTTCAGTAGAACAAAAGATTTTGTAGATGGTTTTGCAGAAAGTTTAAGTCAATTCGACGAGATTTTATTATTGGAAATTTATCCCGCTCGCGAGTTGCCAATGGAAGGAGTAAATTCGACTTGGTTGTTGAATAAAATTAACAATCCAAATAAGAAATTAGTGAGCAAAGACGAGTTGTTTACAGCTTTTGAAAATTCTGATGCTGATGTGTTTGTAACTATTGGTGCGGGCGATATAGGTGAGCTTGTAAAAGATTTAAAAAAAGCGCTTCATGAGAAGAATTAATTGGCATACTATTCGCTTGGTGTTAATCATTTTTACAATGATTTTCCTTTACTCTTTTTCGTCAAAGAGAAATAGTCAGCGTAAAATCAGTAAGATAGATATCAAGTTTGAGTCGAATGAGAATATGTTTTTAACACATGAAATGGTTAATAACTTGTTAATACAAAATTTTGGAGGTGCTTCAACAATTCAAAAAGATAAATTAGATTTGAATACTTTAGAAGCTGTTCTCGATGATCACGAGATGATTGAAAAAGCACAAGTTTTTTCAACAGTAGACGGATTTCTAAATACGCGTATTACTCAAAAGACCCCAATCGTAAGAGTTATTACTGATTCAGACAGTTATTACCTTGATTCAAAAGGAGATAGAATGTCGTTATCGGAAAATTTTTCAGCACGAGTTCCGCTAGTTGTTGGCGCAATAAGTGAAGAAAATTGTAAGCCATATTTGAAATTGTTTAATGAAATCAAAAAAGATGATTTCTTAAGCAAAAACATTACGGCAGCACAAATTATGCCTTCTGGAAACGTAGTTTTAAAAAACAGAAGTTATGATTATAAAATAGTGTTTGGGAAACCAATGAATGTAGAAAGAAAGTTTAAAAATTATAAAGCTTTTTTTCATCATGCAATAAAAGACACATTGATAAAAAATTATAAAGAAATAAACTTGATGTTTATACAACAAGTGGTTTGTAAGAAATAAGTATAGTTATGAACAAAGACAACATTGCAGTAGGATTAGATATTGGTACAACTAAGATTGTAGCAATGATAGGGAAGAAGAATGAATATGGTAAGCTTGAGATTCTCGGAGTAGGGAAATCAAAAAGCTTAGGTGTTCATCGTGGTGTTGTGAATAATATTACACAAACTATTCAGTCAATTCAACAAGCGGTTGCTGAAGCTGAAAACGATTCAGGTTACAAAATTAATGATGTTGTAGTTGGTATTGCAGGTCAGCATATTCGTAGTATCCAACATAGTGATTATATTAGTCGTCCAAATGCTGAAGAAGTAATTGGAGATGCCGATATTGATACGTTAATTGGACAAGTTCATAAATTAGCGATGTTGCCAGGTGAAGAAATTATTCACGTGTTGCCACAAGAGTTTAAAATTGACGGTCAAGCCGAAATTAAAGAACCTATCGGAATGTACGGTGGAAGATTAGAATCTAGTTTTCACGTAGTAGTTGGGCAAGCGGCTTCGATTCGTAATTTAGGAAGATGTATTAAAAGTGCTGGATTAGAATTATCTGGATTAACATTAGAGCCATTAGCTTCGGCTGATGCAGTATTGAGTCAAGAAGAAAAAGAAGCAGGAGTTGCTTTAATTGACATAGGTGGTGGAACAACTGATTTAGCCATTTTTAAAGATGGAATCATTCGTCATACAGCTGTTATTCCTTTTGGAGGAAACGTTATTACGGAAGATATTAAAGAAGGATGTTCAATCATCGAAAAACAAGCCGAGTTATTAAAAACTCGTTTTGGTTCAGCTTGGCCAGGAGAAAACAAAGACAACGAAATTGTTTCTATTCCAGGATTAAGAGGTAGAGAACCAAAAGAAATTTCGCTAAAAAACTTGTCAAAAATCATTCACGCTAGAGTTGTGGAAATTATTGAGCAAGTATATGCTGAAATTAAATTATACGGACATGAAGATCCAAAGAAAAAGCTAATTGCAGGTATTGTATTAACAGGTGGTGGGGCTCAATTGCAACACATCAAACAGCTGGTAGAATACATTACTGGAATGGATACTAGAATTGGATATCCAAACGAGCATTTAGCGGGAGATTCAGACGAAGAATTGTCAAGTCCATTATACGCTACGGCGGTTGGTTTAGTAATGAACAGTATTAGAAATAATACGAAAAGTGCTACTCCGTTTGTAGAAATGAAAAAAGAAGAGCCAGTAGCGGTTCGCCCTCAAATAGTGGTTGAAGAGCCAGTTATTGAGGAAGAAAAAGTGGAGCCAAAAGCAACTCAGCCTATCAAACACGAAACAACTGATGATAAAATCAAACGTTCGTTTTTTGATAAATACATTGATAAGATTAAAGAATTTTTAGATAACGCAGAATAAAAGGAGATACTATGTCAGAATTTGGAAACATTTCATTCGATTTACCAAAAAACCAGTCTAACGTAATCAAAGTGATTGGCGTTGGTGGTGGAGGTAGTAATGCCATTAACCACATGTTTAAACAAGGTATTAAAGGTGTTGATTTTGTAGTTTGTAATACTGATTCTCAGGCATTACAAAACAGTCCTGTACCAAATAAAATTCAGTTAGGGGTAAGCTTAACCGAAGGTTTAGGAGCTGGTGCTAATCCTGAAGTAGGTCAACAATCTGCTATTGAAAGTATTGCCGAAATTGAAAAAATGTTGGACAGCAACACCAAAATGGTTTTCATTACCGCAGGAATGGGTGGTGGAACTGGAACTGGTGCGGCTCCTGTAATTGCACAATTAGCAAAAGAGCGCGACATTTTAACAGTAGGTATTGTTACGATTCCTTTTCAATTTGAAGGAAAAGTTCGCTCTGAGCAAGCGTTAGCTGGAGTAGAACGTTTACGTAAACAAGTAGATTCTTTAGTTGTTATCAATAATAATAAATTACGTGAAGTATACGGAAACTTAGGTTTCAAAGCAGGTTTCTCTAAAGCAGACGAAGTGTTATCTACGGCTTCAAGAGGAATTGCTGAAGTAATTACACACCACTATACTCAAAATATTGACCTTAAAGATGCTAAAACAGTATTGTCAAATAGTGGTACTGCTATCATGGGTTCTGCAACTGCGTCTGGACCTGAAAGAGCAAAACAGGCGATTATGAGTGCTTTAGATTCTCCTTTATTAAATGATAATAAAATTACAGGTGCTAAAAACGTATTGTTATTAATCGTTTCTGGAACTGACGAAGCTAACGAAATTACAATTGATGAAATCGGTGAAATCAATGACTTCATTCAGTCAGAAGCAGGTTACAATGCGAACATCATCATGGGAGTTGGTGAAGAAGAAGCCTTAGGAGAAGCTATTTCGGTAACAGTTATCGCTACAGGTTTCAATGTAGAACAACAAGCTGAAATTGTTAATACAGAGCCAAAGAAAATCATTCATTCGTTAGAAGATGAGCAAAAAATTGTTCATGAATTAATGAATAAAGCCGCTTCAAACATCACGGTAAATAACCCAATTTTTGAAACTCCAAAAGTAGAAGAAATTAAAGCGGATATCATCAATCCTATTTGTGACGAAGTGGTAGAGCAAAAAATAGTTTTCACTTTAGAGGAAGAAGTTGAGGAGCCAAAGTTTGAAATTCATACTCCAGTTGCTCCTGCAATGGATTTAGTTCCAACTTCTGAGTTGATTAAAAATATCGATGTTCAATTTGAGGTAATTACACCAAATGTAGCACCAACATTCGAGATTATCACACCACAAATCAGAGAAATCGAAGTAAAAGATACTGAATTTGTAGTAGCAAAAGAAGAAGAAATCAGTTTTTCATTCGATTTATTTGCTACAAAAGAAGAAGTTAAAGAAGTAACTCAAGAGAGCACTATTGTTTTCGAATTAACTCCTGAAACACGCCAAATGGAAGTAAAAGATCCAATCAACGTGGTTCCGGTTACTGAAGTAAATCAAAACGGAATTATCAAATATTCATTAGAAGATTACTTAGAAAAAGAAGAAGAATTAGTAGTTTCAAAACCAGTTGCAGTAGTTAACGAGCCAGTGGATGAGGAGTTAAACTTCACTATGAAAACCAATGTTCAAAAATTGGAAGACGAAATCAAATTAGACAACGTTTCTCCATTAGAAATGTCAATCGAAGAAACATTGAAATTCAGAGCAGAAGAACGTAAAAGAAAAATGAAAGAATTCAATCATAAATTCAACAACAATGCCCAAATTGATGAATTTGAAAGAGTTCCAGCATATAAAAGAATGGGGTTAGATGTGGCATCACAACCTAACACTGCCAGCAATCAGTCTAGAATGTCATTAGGAATCGATAGTAACGATGATATCCAACTTCGTTCAAACAATTCGTTCCTTCACGATAATGTAGATTAATCTATTACAAACTAACCTACCCGTAAAACCCGAAGAGCAATTTTCGGGTTTTTTTATTACTTTTGCATTGGATTTTTTTGAACCTATTTCCAGCTGTTCATTACAAGTTTTTTGATTATCCTGCCATTTTTCTAATTTTTTAAAAAGAGCTTCTCAGGTCGCTTTTTTAAAAAAGAAAAATTGGCACCCTAATTCAAAAAAGCTTTCCATTGCCATCTGGGGTAACAAAGAAAAAAGAGGATAGAGAATAGAAGTTAGACTAACTTTAAACCTGAAACCTGAAACAAAAAATAACAATTAAACAATAAACATAAATATATGAGTTTAGAAGCAAAAATCATGGATCACATGAAAGAAGCCATGAAAGCAAAAGATAGCGTAGCTTTAGAAGCGTTAAGAGCAATTAAATCGGCAATTATTTTAGCAAAAACAGAAGCAGGAGCTACAGATACATTAACTGAAGATCAAGAAATTAAAATGTTACAGCGTTTGGTAAAAATGCGTAAGGATAGTGCAGAAATCTTCACAAAACAAAACCGTCCTGATTTAGCAGAACCAGAATTAGCACAAATCGCTGTAATCGAAAAATTCTTACCAGCGCAATTATCAGAAGAAGAAGTAGAAGCAATCATTTCAAAAATCATCGCAGAAACTGGTGCTTCAGGAATTGCTTCTATGGGTAAAGTAATGGGCTTAGCAACTGCTCAAATTGGAGGGCAAGCAGAAGGAAAAGTGATTTCTGGAATTGTAAAGAAGTTATTGGCTTAATAAAATAGTGATAAGTAAATAGTGATAAGTGAAAAGTCCAAATTTGCTTATCACTTTTTACTCAAAAAGGCTTCGTAGCTCAACTGGATAGAGCACTGGATTTCGGCTCCAGCGGTTGGGGGTTCGACTCCCTTCGAAGTCACATTATTAAAACACCAACATAGCTTGGTGTTTTTTTATTTCATATAAACATATTTTTTACGTTATTTGTAAAATACTCCCCAAATTATGCAAACATCACCTATAGAACATGAATTGTTTTTAGCAGATTATATTGCAATGTTTGTAGTTGTTGCTCCGTTTGCGGCAATCTTTTTTGCTTTTGCATTTTATGTAACTGAGATTGTATATTTACGAAATTATAAAAAGCCTTTAGTTGTTTTTGCTAATGTGAATTTTTTAAAATTAAGTGATTCCAGAAAGCAAATTTTAGCCGCAAATTTTCAATTTTATAATCGATTAAAGCCTAAATACAAGCGGTATTTTGAACACCGAGTAGCCAAGTTAATTTTTCATTATAATTTTGAAGGAAGAGATATTATAGTTACTGAGGAAATGAAAGTTACAATTTCTGCTTCTTATGTGATGCTAACTTTTGGAATGCGTGAATATTTGAATCCGCTTTTTAAAAGAATTGTCATTTATCCTGATATTTATTATTCTACTCAAAATGATAATTACCACAAAGGTGAATTCAATCCGAGAATGGAATGTATTGTTTTTTCGTGGAAACATTTTAAAGAAGGAATTGATATTACAAATGATAATCTGAATTTAGGATTGCATGAGTTTACGCACGCTTTTCATATTTATGCCTTAAAAAGTGATAAAGCAACTTTTGTATTATTTAATGAATCACTTCAAAATTTATTTCGTGTGGTCTCAAAACCTGAAGTAAAACAGCGTTTAATTGAATCTGGATTTTTACGTGATTATGCTTACGAAAACCAATTTGAATTTGTAGCTGTATTGTTAGAATATTTCTTTGAATCTCCAGAAGAATTTAAACAAAAATTCCCTTCTATCTTTTTGAAAGTGAAACACATGATTAATTTTAATGAAAAATATTTCATTTCAGAATAGTCTTTTGTTTTCTGACATATATCATGTTTTGATGCTTAATTATTGAGTAACTTTATGTCAATATAAACTCAAGGTCATGAAGTCGCTTCATAATCAATTTTAATTTTTAAATTCTTTTACAGAAAAGCGATAACATAAGTGACATTAACATTTAAAACTTACACTTATGAAACAAAAGGTTCCTGTGTCAACAATAATGACAAAAAACGTAGTAAAGTTAAATTTATCAGATGATTTAACTAAAGCCGAAATGCTATTTAAAAAGCATCACATACGACACATTCCTGTTGTTTATAGTAACAAAATTGTAGGGATGTTAAGTTATACCGATCTTTTACGAATCTCTTTTGCTGATGCAATTGATGACGAGGATGATGTAGATACAACAGTTTATAATATGTTTACCGTAGAACAAGTTATGGCTAAAAAAATAGTTTCTATCTCTCCTGAAACAACAATTAAAGAAGCAGCCGAGATTTTAGCTAAAAAAGAATTTCATGCACTTCCTGTTTGTGAAGGTGAGTTATTGGTAGGGATAATTACGACAACAGATTTAATTAAATATTTGATAAATCAATACTAATTTTGTAATAAATATAGTAATATTAGAAATAATTATTATTTTTATATGGTATAATAATTATTTTTAATATTATGAAAAAAACTACTCGAAAAAATGTATTAGCCACATTATCAATGGCTTTAATTGGATTAACTGCGGTTGGTCAATCGTTTTACACTAATGGAGGATTCATCACTGGTACAACTACTTCAAATGGTACAACTACTTCTCCAGCTGGTTACAGTTGGAGCGAATTACAATCTGTAGGAAGTGTAACAAATACTAATCTTGGTTTTGGTGCAATTTTTAATAATGCTGCAACAACAAATCTTCGGATAGCAGATGATTTTACAGTTACTTCAACAATGAATGTTACTGCAATTGATTTTTTCTGTTATCAAACAGGCTATGCTGGAACAACACCTCCGATTGATCAGATGCGCGTTCAAATTTGGAATGGAGACCCTTCTTTAGGTACCTCTACAGTTGTTGCTGGAAATATGACCACTAACATATATAATGCTACTGCTAGTGGAGAAGCAAGCGTTTATCGTATTGGTAATAATTCACCAGGAACAACACGAAAAGTGTGGCGTGTTAGTGGTAATTTGACTGCTACACTTGCTCCAGGAACTTATTGGGTTGAATTTCAAGTTCATGCCACAAATGATGGTTCTATATTTTTTCCAGCAGTTACCATTCCTGGATCTTTATCATTAGCAAGTTGGAATTCAAAACAGTATAGTGGTACAGCATGGGCAGGAATTGTTGATGCTGGATCTAGCTTACCTATGGATATGCCTTTTATAATTAATTATCAGGCTTTTTTAGGAACAGAAAGTTTTATGTCTGATAATAATAAGATTTCATTATATCCTAATCCTGCTGCAAGTGTTTTAAATATCAAGGTAAACTATAATACTACTCAGTCTACACCTAGCTATGTTGAAATTTATGATTTGAAAGGAGTTAAAGTATTAAATCAGAAATTGAATCTAATGGATTTTGATAATTATCAGGTAAATATTGAATCTTTAAATAGAGGAGTTTATTTAGTTAAAGCGTTTGATGCTTTAAATAATGAAATTGTTAAGACAAAATTAATTAAAGAATAAAACAGATTCAAGTTAAATAAAAAAGCAGCTTTCAAGCTGCTTTTTTTATGTGATAGTGATCTTTCTTAAATCCGCAATAGTTGCTATTGGGTCTTGCGCTCCAAAAACATAGCTTCCTGCAACTAACACATCAGCACCTGCATCAGCTAATTGTTTTGCGTTTTTATTTGTGACACCGCCATCAATTTCAATAATAGTTGATGCATTTTTTCTATTGATTAATGCTTTTAGTTTTTCAACTTTTGAATACGTATTTTCAATGAATGATTGCCCTCCAAACCCTGGATTTACACTCATGATACAAACCAAATCAATATCTTGAATCACATCTTCTAATAAATCTACATTTGTATGCGGATTCAAGGCAACTCCAGCTTTCATGCCTTCTGCTTTGATAGCTTGAAGTGTTCTGTGTAAATGAGTACATGCTTCATAATGAACAGTTAAAACATTAGCTCCTAATTTTTTAAAAGTTGCAATGTATCTATCAGGATCAACAATCATTAAGTGTACATCGATGGTTTTTTTAGCATGCTTATTGATGGCATCAAGAACAGGCATTCCAAAAGAAATATTCGGAACAAAAACGCCATCCATAATATCAATGTGAAACCAATCGGCCTCACTTGTATTAATCATTTCGATGTCGCGTTGTAAATTAGCAAAATCAGCAGCAAGTACTGAAGGAGCAATAAGTGTGTTTTTCATAAACTTGTAAAGTGTGTTGTTGAGTGCAAAGATAGTTTTTAGTTTAAAAGTTTAAAAGTTTTGCAGATTAAAAGATTTAACTCAATTAAGGTTGTGGCTAAAAAACAAAACTCCGGTAATCAGCCGGAGTTTCAATCATCAATCAAAAAACGAACAGTCTTAGACTGTTGTTATCTTTATAGTATAACACTGTCCCGAATTTTCGGAATGTCGAAATGTTATCCTAAATATGTTTTTAATATTTTGCTTCTAGAAGTATGTTTTAATCTTCTGATGGCTTTTTCTTTAATCTGACGCACACGCTCACGAGTTAAATCGAAAGTTTCTCCAATTTCTTCTAAAGTCATTGGGTGTTGATCACCTAAACCAAAATATAAACGAACCACGTCGGCTTCTCTAGGAGTTAAGGTTTCTAATGCTCTTTCAATCTCCGTTTGTAACGATTCGTGAATTAATTCTCTATCTGGATTTGGAGATTCACCTGAACGTAAAACGTCGTATAAGTTAGAATCTTCACCTTCTACTAAAGGAGCATCCATTGATAAGTGACGCCCCGAGTTTTTCATGGACTCTTTTACGTCATTTACCGTCATGTCTAATTCTTTTGCAATTTCTTCTGCCGAAGGAGCACGCTCATTAGATTGCTCTAACAAGGCATACATTTTGTTGATTTTATTGATAGAACCAATTTTATTCAACGGTAAACGTACAATACGAGATTGCTCTGCTAAAGCTTGAAGAATCGATTGACGAATCCACCAAACTGCATATGAAATGAATTTGAAACCACGCGTTTCATCAAAACGTTGTGCGGCTTTAATTAATCCTAAATTTCCTTCGTTAATTAAATCAGGAAGGGTAAGTCCTTGATTTTGATATTGTTTTGCTACAGATACAACGAAACGTAAATTTGCTTTTGTTAATTTCTCTAAAGCGCGTTGATCTCCGGCTTTAATTCTTTGTGCTAATTCTACTTCTTCGTCAGCAGTAATAAGGTCAACTTTTCCAATTTCTTGTAGGTACTTGTCTAAGGAAGCAGTTTCACGATTGGTAACCTGCTTGGTAATTTTAAGTTGTCTCATCTAAATTTCTCCTTACTTTTTTAAAAGTTCTAGTTGTTATACGTAAGAGGTTTTAAAAAAGTTACAAAAAAATAAAATAAAATTCAAAAGCCCCGATTTTAATATTAAAATCGGGGCTTTTTATGAATTAACGTAACTAAATTAACCTTGAGGTTTATCTTTTTTCTCGATAGGTTTCTCTTCTCTTGGAGGTCTAGGTAAAAGTGCTTTTCTTGACACTTTTTCTTTACGCGTTTTAGGGTCAACACCTAAGTATTTTACCATAAACACATCACCCATATTTACTACATCAGTAACATTTTCAGTTCTTTCCCAAGCCAACTCTGATACGTGTAATAAAACTTCGTTTCCTGGTGCTTGTGTGTATTCTACAACAGCTCCGAAATCTAACATTTTAATTACTTTTACTTCGTAAGCTTCTCCTACTACAGGTTTGAAAATGATGGAGTCAATTTTAGCTAAAACAGTTGCAATTCCTTCTGGACTTGTTCCTAAAATTTCAACTACACCTTGCTCATCCACTTCGTTGATTACGATAGTAGTTCCAGTAGCTTTTTGTAATTCTTGAATTACTTTTCCACCAG
>CAZCIV010000007.1:17405-23008 GCA_964498595.1 uncultured Flavobacterium sp. | reverse complement strand
CCTTTTAATTCGCCATCAAAATGTTTGAGTTGTAATAAAAGGGTTTTCTCTTTTTCAATAATGTGTCCCAATTCATAGAAAGCGACTTTCCCATTAACCACTAATTTAAAACTAAACATCATCGAATTCCCAATGGGTTCGCTCCAAGTTTCTTGACAAATGCCACCTAAAGCTTCGCCTGTCCAATTACCTACAATCCATTTTATATCTTGTAAAGTAGCTTTTGGCGAACCTTTTTCATCGTTGTAATTCAGAGTGTTTTGTCCAAATGTGGTAAACGAACAAATAAAAAGTAAAAAATAAATACTTTTTTGGAAGAGAAATTTTTTCATCTGTAAAGCCTTATAGTTTAAGCGAATATACAAAAATAATTTCCATTTACAAACGCTTACAAATATTTACAACCGATATTAAATAGCTAATTACCGAATAACGTTTTTTTCTTGTCACATCTTTGCACTGTCGAAATGAAACAACGAGTTCAAGTTCAAAAACAAGAGCAAGTTCAAATTTCAAAACATTAGATTTTTTAAATTATACCAATTTCTTAAATCTGTGTTCCAAAAAAGAACCAATATTAATTTTATAAACATTTAAATTTTTACACGCCATGAAATGAGCATTTTCTTTAGGCAAAAACTAAACGAAATGCGAATTACATAAAACCTTAATAAATAAATATATAAGCCTTATGAAAAACAGAGTACAATTAATCGGACATGTAGGTCAAGAACCAGAAATTAAAAACTTAGAATCTGGAAGAGTAGCAAACTTCACAATTGCTACAAATGAAAGTTACACGAACGCCAAAGGTGAAAAAGTAGAACAAACCGAATGGCACCGCGTTTCCGCTTGGGGAAAAACAGTGGATATCATCGAAAAATTGTTAACTAAAGGAAGCTACGTAGCCATCGAAGGAAAATTAACCCACAGAAGCTACGACGATAAAGACGGAAACAAACGTTATATCACAGAAGTAGTTGCTAATGAATTGGTTTTATTAAGCAAATAATCAAGTTCAATCCCGAAGTTTCGGGACAAATTCAAAAATCAAGTTCAAAGCATAGATTTTTCAGATTAATCTGATTTTATAAATCTGTGTTCCAAAAAATTCAATTAACACAAACATTTAATATTTATACGCCATGAAGAATTCAGTACAATTAATCGGACACGTTGGTCAAGAACCAGAAATCAAAAACCTTGAAGGAGGAAAAAAATTAGCAAACATCAGCATCGCTACAAACGAAGTGTATTATCGTGAAAACGGTGACAAAGTAGAACAAACGCAATGGCACCGAGTTACTGCTTGGGGAAAAACAGCTGATATTATCGAGCGTTTTGTAACTAAAGGCAAAGAAATCGGAATTGAAGGTAAATTAACCCACAGAAGTTATGACGACAAAGACGGAAACAAACGCTATGTTACAGAAGTTGTTGCAAACGAAATTCTGTTAATCGGTAAATAAGGATGTTATGCAAGTTAAAGTATTTTCCATCCGTTTGGATAACGCATTTTTGGAGTACGACCAACAACAATTGAATGCTTTTTTGAATTCGGTTACGTTTAAAAAATCGAGCACACAATTTGTGGAAAGTGAAGAAGCACATTGGTCAGTTATCGTTCATTATGAATCAGAAGAACAACAAAAACGAGAACAATTAGAACGTAAATCGTATGAAGATTTGAATCCGAAAGACAAACAAGTTTACGGTTATTTGAATCAGTGGAGAACCGAAAAATCGGAAGCTTTGAAACTGAAAAAGTTCATGATTTGCCACAATTCAGAATTAATCGATCTAGCGATGTACAAGCCAAGTAACTTAGATGAATTACAACAAATCAAAGGTTTCGGGAAACAAAAATCGGAACGATTCGGGGAAGATATTTTAGCTATTTTGAATGCAGTTTGAGAAAAGACCACCAGCGCAAGTTGGTGGTTTATTTATTTAATTCCGTTTGTAATGCTTCGATAAATAAGCCTATATGATAACCATCAATTAACCCATGATGTGCTGTAACGGAAAGCGCCATCGATTTCTTTCCGTTTTCTTCAACCAGTTTTCCATAAGAAATTTTCGGACAACTGTCTGCAACGCCAAAATTTCTAGAATGCGTTAATCCAGTAAAATTAATCCAAGGAACAGCAGAAAAATGAATGATATTTTCTGGAAATTCTCTGGTAAAAAGTCCTGGTGTATTTTGAATTCTTTCAATTTCAATTTGTGCGATTTTAGCAAAATCCTGAATATCAGAATGAAATTTCATAAACGAAAAACCAAATGTTTTATCTTCACGCATGATAGTTGCAGAAGCGTCAATTTCGTCATAAAGTACTACTTCATTTTCTTCAATTCGGTATCTGAAATTTTCCACTTGGTTTATTGCAGCAATCGTTTTGTGTAAATAGTAAACAAAAAACGGAATTTTCATGGCTTTCGCCTTTTCGTAAGCAATAGTCATATCGATAGATGTTGTAATACCAAAGAAAGGTTCTTCGAAAGTACAGAAAAACTCAAAGTGTTCTTTTCGATTCCAAGAAGATATGTCTATTTTTTGTTTCATTTCAATAAGGGTAAAATCTCAGTAATATTGGTGAACGATTTGAAATTATCGTGTTTGATTTCAAAGTCAATTTTCTCATATTCCCAAGTGGTGTGATACGGAATGTGAATCGCATGTCCGCCAATATTCAAAACCGGTAACACATCAGACTTTAACGAATTTCCAATCATTAAAAAATCTTCTGGTTTGCAATCCAAACGACCTAACATTTTTTCGTAGTCTAATTCGGCTTTATCGCTCAATACTTCAATATGATGAAAATAATGTCCAATTCCCGAATCGTGTAATTTTCTATGTTGGTCTTTTAAATCGCCTTTTGTGGCTACAACCAATTTATATTTTCCTTTCAATTGTTTCAAAACGGATTGTACGTTGGGTAACAATTCGACCGGTTTTTGCAATAAATCTTTTCCAATAGCTAAAATTTGCTCAATTCCTTTTCCCGAAATTTGATGATTGGTCAATTGCAAAGCGGTTTCAATCATCGACAAAGTGAATGCTTTAATTCCAAAACCATACAAAGGCAAATTTTTCACCTGATGATTCAAAATCAATCCCAAAATTTCCTGACTCGAAGCATAATCTTGAAATAACACACAAAAGCGTTCTTGCGCCTCATCGAAATAAGGTTCGTTGTGCCATAAAGTGTCGTCAGCGTCGAATGCTATTATTTTTGGGTTCATAGTTGTCGTTTTTACCGCAGATTCGCAGAATTTTTTAAATTTTTTAATCTGTGAATCTGCGGTTATTAAATTAAGAAATCATCGCGCCATTAATCACGCCTTCTGCATCTGGATTTACGAAAACTAATTTACCTTCTGCATTATTAGTCAATAACAACATGCCTTCGCTTTCTACTCCACGTAAAGCTCTTGGTGCTAAGTTGACTAAAACCGTTACGCGTTTTCCAACAACTTCTTCCGGTGTAAAATGCTCTGCAATTCCAGAAACGATGGTTCTTACATCAATTCCTGTATCTACTTTTAAAACTAACAATTTGTTAGCTTTTGGCATTTTTTCAGCTTCTATAATGGTTCCAATTCGTAAATCTACTTTAGCGAAATCTTCGAAAGTGATGATGTCTTTTTGCGGTTCAGCTTTTGCGTTTTCCACTTTATTGGCAGTTTTAGTAGCTTCTAATTTGTCTAATTGCTTTTGGATTTCGGCATCTTCAATTTGGGCAAATAAAATTTCGGCTTGACCAATTTGATGTCCTGCTGGTAACAAGTCTGTTTTAGTCGTAACATCGTTCCAACCTAAAGCATCGATTTTTAAAATATTTGATAATTTTTTAGCTGTAAAAGGTAAAAATGGTTCCGATAAAACCGCTAAAGCAGAAGCAATTTGTAATGCTACATACATTTGCGTTTGCACTCTTGCCGGATTTTCTTTTACCATTTTCCATGGTTCTTCATCCGCTAAATATTTATTTCCTAAACGAGCTACATTCATTAATTCGCCTAATGCTTCTCTAAATCTGTAACGCTCAATCGAACTTGAAATTACGGCTGGATACGCTTTTAATTCAGCTAAAGTTTGTTCGTCAACTTCTGAAAATTCGTTTGGAGTTGGGACAATTCCGTTGTAATATTTATTGGTTAGTACCACGACACGATTGATGAAATTTCCAAAAATCGCAGCTAATTCATTATTATTTCTCGCTTGAAAATCTTTCCAAGTGAAGTCATTATCTTTAGTTTCTGGTGCATTTGCTGTTAACGCATAACGCAACGAATCTTGTTTCTCTGGGAAATCTTGCAAATATTCGTGTAACCAAACTGCCCAGTTTTTAGAAGTTGATAATTTATTTCCTTCTAAATTTAAAAATTCATTTGCTGGAACATTATCAGGTAAAATATAACTTCCTTCCGCTTTTAACATCGCTGGGAAAATGATACAATGGAACACGATATTATCTTTTCCAATGAAGTGCACCAATTTTGTATCAGCATCTTTCCAATAAGGTTCCCAATCTTTTCCTTCGCGAGCTGCCCATTCTTTGGTAGATGAAATATAACCAATTGGCGCATCAAACCAAACATATAATTTTTTTCCTTCAGCACCTTCTACAGGAACATCAATTCCCCAATCCAAATCACGCGTTACCGCTCTTGGTTCTAAACCACCATCAACCCATGATTTTACTTGTCCGTACACATTCGGTTTCCAATCGTTTTTATGACCTTCCAAAACCCATTCTTTTAGGAATGATTCGTAACGATTTAAAGGTAAAAACCAGTGTTTTGTAGATTTTAAAATTGGAGTTTCGCCTGTAATAGTTGATTTTGGATTAATTAAATCCGTTGCATTTAAAGTCGAACCACATTTTTCACATTGATCTCCGTAAGCTTCTGGATTATCGCACTTTGGACAAGTTCCGGTTACGAAACGGTCTGCTAAAAATTGGTCAGCTTTTGCATCATATAATTGCTCGGTAGTTTCTTCAATGAAATCACCGTTATCGTATAATTTTTTAAAAAATTCTGAAGCCGTTTTATGATGAATCTCTGAAGAAGTTCTCGAGTAATTATCAAAAGAAATTCCGAAATCTAAAAACGATTTGCGAATAATTCCGTCATATTTATCAATTACTTGTTGGGGCGTAATGCCTTCTTTTTTAGCTTTCATTGAAATCGCCACACCGTGCTCATCGCTTCCGCAAATGAAAGCCACATCTTTTCCTTGCAAACGCAAATATCTTGCATAAATATCAGATGGAACATAAACACCTGCTAAATGTCCAATGTGAATCGGACCATTTGTATAAGGTAAAGCCGCTGTAATCGTATATCTTTTCGGATTTTCTAACATAATTTTTTATTTTAACGCAAATCCCGAAGTATCGGGAGTTAAGTTTTTAAGTTGAGTTTTAACGCAAAGGTGCAAAGTTTTTCGCAAAGCTTCACAAAGTCTTTTTAAGTTTTTCGCTAAAGCGATTTTAAGTTTTAAAAGTGCAAATGTCGTGAAAATTATAATTTATTTACAACTCGTCTGATACCTTCTTTTAAAAGAACGGAATTAAAGTTTAAAAGTAAGC
>CAZCIV010000007.1:6963-17305 GCA_964498595.1 uncultured Flavobacterium sp. | reverse complement strand
CAAAAATAATCGATTAGTGACGAAATCCCGAATTTTAATTGGATTTTGTTTACTTTTGAGTTAATAAAATCTGACGATGTATAGATTTATTTTGATACTTATTTTAATTTCAAACTTTTCTCATTCGCAAAAGAAAATGAAAATTCCACCTTATCTTAAAAAAGGCGACACAGTTGCTATTGTTTGTACCGCTCGTAAATTTTTTCCAGATGACGCAAAACCCGCTATTGAATTATTAGAATCTTGGGGTTTAAAAGCCAAATTAGGCAGAACCATTGGTTTAGATAGTTGTCAACTTGGTGGAACTGATGCGGAAAGAATTGCCGATTTTCAAGAAATGATGGATGACGACAACATCAAAGCAATTTGGTGCGCGCGTGGTGGATATGGAACGGTTCGAATAATAGATTCATTAGATTTTACCAAATTCAAAAAGCATCCCAAATGGATAATGGGTTTTTCTGATGTTACCGTTTTGCACAGTCAATTGAATGTGGAAAGAGTTGCGACTTTGCATTCGATTATGCCGTTTACAGTTCCAAAAGCGCCAGAAGAAGTGAAAGAAACGTTGCGAAAAGCACTTTTTGGAGAAGCTATTTCATATTCAATCCCATCAAAACCATACGATGTAAAAGGGAAAGCTTCAGGCGAATTAGTTGGTGGGAATATATCAATTTTATATAGTTTATTGGGTTCAAAATCTTCGATTGATACCAAAGGGAAAATTCTTTTTATTGAAGATTTGGATGAATATTTGTACCACATCGATAGAATGATGTACAACTTAAAACGCAATGGTTATTTCGAAAATGTAAAAGGAATTATTGTGGGAAGCATGTCTGATATGCACGATAATGATATTCCGTTTGGGCAAAATGAAGTTCAGATTATTACTGCAATTGCTAAGGAATACAACATTCCAATTGCTTTTGAATTTCCAGCGGGACATCAAAAAGACAACCGCACTTTGATTCTTGGAAAACAAGTAGATTTTGAAGTGAATGACAAAGAAGTGATTTTATCTTTCAAATAACTGAACACTAAAATCTGAACACTGAATACTTGAAAAGATGGCAGAACACAACGATTTAGGAAAACTTGGAGAAGAATTAGCAGTTGATTTCTTAGAAAAAAACGGCTACGAAATCTTGGAAACGAATTGGGTTTTTGACAAAGCCGAAATCGATATTATTGCCCAAAAAGATAATATTCTAGCTGTTGTAGAAGTAAAAACGCGTTCGAGTATTGATTTTGGTTTGCCACAAGATTTTGTAAAACCAAAGAAAATTCAATTATTGGTAAAAGCTATAAATGAATACGTTATTCAAAATGATTTAGATGTTGAAGTGCGTTTTGATATTGTTGCTATTCACAAAGAAAAAACAGATTTTGTTATAGAACACATAGAAGAAGCGTTTTATTATTTTTAATGTTAAATTTATAACAATTTGTTTTTTATTTTTATCTTTGCCCCAAACAAACTATAAAAAAATGAAAACAATATCTTCAGTAGTAGAACAATACATTAAATCTAAGCCTTTTTTATTGAGTTCACTTTCTCAAGGAATTATCAACTTAACTTCACTAGCTCGTATAATGATGCCAGAATTAGAAGCACATCTAGGTAAAGATGTCAAGCAAGGTGCAGTTGTAATGTCATTAAAAAGACTTTCGGAAGAATTAGATTTTAAAATCAATTATAAAATTTCAAAAGTATTAAAGAATATTGGTGAAATTACAGTTCGTTCTTCACTTACAGATTTCACTTACATCATTTCAGATACTCTTTTAGATAATCAAGCCAAACTAATTTCTGAGATTAATAAAAACCAAGACATTTTTTACACTTCATCTCGAGGTGTAAACGAAACAAATATTGTAATTAGCGCTTCTGTTGAGCATTTAATAGAAACAATTTTTAAAAACGAAAAATTAACTCATAAGATTGAAAATTTATCTTCTATTACGGTTAAGTTGCCTCAAGAAAATATTTCAACGCCAGGAGTTTACTACTATATTTTTCAAAGGTTAGCTTGGGAAGGTATTATTATTCACGAAGTAATTTCTACCACAAACGAATTTACCATTATTGTTAGTGACGATCAAATTGATGTAGCTTTTAAAGTTATTAAAGACTTAAAAAATGTCTTTGATTAATAAAAAACTACCTATTTTTTTTCACATCAAAAAATAAATGTATTTTTACCATTCTATATATACTAAAAATCATTTTTAGTAGTTTAGAGTACAAATACCTTATTTTACATTGAAAAGCAATTTATTTAAATACTCTTTTGCGATTTGTTTTTTGTTTTTTTTGATAGCATGCTCTGTCAAAAAAGATAAATTTATCAATCGTAATTTTCATGCAGTTACTACCGAATATAATGTTTTGTATAACGGTAATTTAGCATTAGAAAAAGGGCTTCAAGAATTAAAAATATCTTATAAAGATAACTTTTGGGAGATATTGCCTATTGAAAGAACTTCTGAAATTGAAGAGGTTGTGTTGCCTGGACAGACAAAGAGCAAAAACTTTGAGCGAGCTGAGGAAAAGGCAGTGAAAGCAATTCAAAAGCATTCAATGAATATTGCAGGAACAGAAAAGAACCCGCAAATGGATGAAGCTTATCTTTTATTAGCTAAAGCTCGTTATTATGAAAATCGTTTTATTCCTGCTCTAGAAGCATTGAATTATATTCTCTATAAGTATCCGCTAAGCGATAGGATTTATCATGCAAAAGTGTGGAGAGAAAAAGTAAATATTCGTTTAGATAACGAAGATTTAGCGATAAAAAATCTAAAATTACTTTTAAAAGATAAAAAAATTCAAGGTCAAGATTTAGCTGATGCTAATGCTATGCTTGCTCAGGCATATATCAATTTAAAAGTCAATGACACCGCAATTTCAGCTTTAAAAGTAGCAAAAAAAGCTACCAACAATAATGAAGAAAAAGCAAGATATACTTTTATTTTAGGCCAATTATATGAAGAAATGAAGTTTAAGGATAGTGCTTATGCCGAGTTTCAAGAAGTCATTCAAATGAATAGAAAAGCGCCAAGAAGATATGTAATCCAATCACACGCTAAGCAAGCTCAATATTTTAATTACAGCAAAGGAGATACTTTAGCTTTTTTAAAAATTTTCAACACCCTTCTGGAAGATAGAGAAAACAGACCTTATTTAGATGTTTTAAATTACCAAATGGGATTGTTTTACGACAATAAAAATAATAATTCAGAATCAAAAAAATATTATAATAAATCGATTAAAGCAAATTCTAATGACAGGTATTTAATTGCTTCTAATTATAGAAATTTAGGCGAAATATTTTTTAGAGAGGCTAAATATAAAGTAGCTGGTAAATATTATGACAGTACACTTGTGAATTTAAAAGAAAGAACAAGAGAGTTTAGAAAAATAAAAAAGAAGAAAGATAATCTAGAAGATGTTATTAAATACGAATCGATTGCGCAACAAAATGATAGTATTTTAAAAGTAGTTTCAATGAATGAAGTTGATCGCATTACATTTTACAAAGATTATATTTCTAAATTAAAAAATGAAGACGAACTAAAAGCAAAAAAAGAAGCTGAAAAAGCAAAAAAAGAGGCAAATATTTTAGCTAATAACAATACAAATTCCGGATTAATAAACCCTAATGCCAAGGGGAAAGAAATTAAAATAGTAAATCCAAATGGAGACTCAATGATGCCGCCAGGAATGATGGATGATAATTCAAGTTTTTATTTTTATAATCCTGTGGCAGTAGAATTTGGGAAAAAAGATTTCCAAAAAAGATGGGGAAACAGAATGCTTAAAGATAATTGGAGATGGTCTTCGGACAAAGTAAGTAATAACAATACTAATGATGATGATCAAAATGATGGTGATAATAGCAAAGTGTCTGATTCAATTTCTTCTGATTTTAAACCTGAATATACTGTCGAATTTTATTTAACTCAAATTCCAACAGACCAAAAACTAATTGACAGTTTGGCAAAAGACAGAAACTTTGCTTATTATCAGTTAGGTTTAATTTATAAAGAAAAATTTAAAGAATACGAGTTAGCCGCTTTACGTTTGGAACAACTATTAAATAATAAACCAGAAGAACGTTTAGTGCTTCCAGCAATGTACAATTTGTGCAAAATTTATCAGCAAATTTCGCCTTCAAAAGCGGCAGATATGAAACAACAAATCTTGTTGCAATATCCAGATAGTCGTTATGCACAAATTTTAAGCAATCCAGAAGTTGAAATTACCGATAGTGAGAATCCTGAAATTGTTTTCAATACGTTGTACAAAAAATTTGAAAACAACCAATTAAGAGAAGTTTCGGAAGAAGTTGATGAAGCTATTTTTAAATTTGCAGGAGAAGAATCGCTTCCAAAGTTTGAGATGCTTAAAGCAAAAACACTTGGACGATTAAAAGGAGTTGAAGATTATAAAACAGCGTTAAATTTTATAGCTTTAACTTATCCTAATTCTCAAGAAGGAAAACAAGCTGAAAAAATGGTACAAACAGAATTGCCTTTAATTGAAGCTTTAAATTTTGGATTGCAACAACCAACAGGTTATAAGATTATTTTCCCTAAGAGTTATCCATATGGTAAAGAAGTGAAAAATTTAACCGATAAAATTGCTAGATATATTAAAGACACTAATGCTGTCGCTTTAAAATCATCTGAAGATATTTATACTGCAACCGATAATATTGTTGTAATTCATGGTTTTGATAATAAAGATGCAGCAATTTCAGCATTAGCTGTATTGCAATTGCATAAAAATTATAAAGTAACAGATAAAGTTTACATTATTTCAACAGAGGATTATAAGATTGTGCAAATCAAGAAGAAGTTGAACGAATGGATTTTGTTAAATAAATAAGAACCTCAAATCCCTATTAATATGTTTGAAAAGGTAAAGAATCAAGATCATTTATTAGGAAAAACCAATAGAATTGTAGAGGGAACTACCATTACGGGAGATATTTCTACTTTGGCAGATTTCCGCTTAGACGGAAAATTAAAAGGAAACTTTACTTCTGAAGGAAAAATTGTAATTGGTCCTACTGGACAAGTTATCGGTGATATCATTTGTAAAAATATCGACATTGAAGGTGTTTTTTCAGGGAAATTACAATCAGAAGGCATGTTAAACGTAAAATCCAAGGCTCACATAACAGGTGAAGTAATTGTTGGTAAACTAGCAGTAGAACCAGGCGCAAGATTTGAAGCTAGTTGCGAAATGCGTACTCAAACCAAATAATGGATACGAATAAAAAACAAGCTAACAAATGGTTAGTTTTTATGAATATCCCATTTCAAATGGGATTGATTATTTTTTTAGGAGTCATGTTAGGGCAATGGTTAGATGAAAAATTTAAAATTGAAGGTTCTGTATTAACGATAGTTTTTTCATTGTTAGCCGTTTTCATAGCGCTTTACAATATAATTCGACAAGTTACTAAAATGAGTAATGATAAAAAAGAATGAGTAATAAAATTTCAAGTTTGTTTGTTTATTTAGTTCCTATAGCGGTATTGTTTTACTTTATTCAGGATTTTATTTTAAGTACTTATTTTAATTATATCGAATTTAAAATAACAACTTTATCCATTTATTTGTTTCACTTTTTAACGGTTGCTGTTTCTTACACTTTATTAGTGATGGTAAATAAATATTTTTTTCAACAAACGGGATATGCTTTTTTAGCGTTTGGAGTCATCAAAATGGGACTTTCGGTATTCTTTTTAATGCCGGTTATTGATTCTGACATTGCTAATAAAATTCCAGATGTATTGTCTTTTTTTATACCGTTTTTCATTTTTTTATTGTTAGAAACTATTTTTTCGGTTAATTTACTAAATAGTTCCGATTTGAAAGAAAACTAGTAAAAAGGTTTTTTCGCTTACTTTTTTTAAAAATTATAATAATAAGTTTTCATTTTTTAATTAATAATGTACCTTTGCACAAAATTTAGAGGAAATAAATTTTACTATTATTAGTATAAGTATATGAGAATAGCAAATCGCACAATTCAATTTTTGTTTTCGTTATCATTTTTGATTTTACCATTAATGGCTTCTGCAAGCGGAGGACATTCAGAATCAGGAGATAAAGAGTTTAGCGCTACAGAACTTATTAATTCACATATTGGAGACTCTCACGAGTTTCACATAGCGGATTGGAATGGTCACGCAATTTCGTTGCCATTACCTATTATCCTTTGGACAGATAATGGATTAGAAATTTTTTCTGCTTCAGAATTTCATCACGACAATACAGGTCATCATGTGGCAAAAGAAAAATTTGTTAGATATAATGAAGTAATTTTTTATGCTGACAAATTTGAAACATTAAAAGAAGAAGATAAAAGTGCTTTTAATTTTGCTGCTCGTCCTTTAGATTTTTCAATCACGAAGAACGTTTTCTCAATGTTAATGTCTGTTATTATTCTTTTAGTATTATTTATTGCAGTGGCGCGTTCTTATAAAAAGAACAACATGGCTCCAAAAGGCTTAGCTGGTTTCTTAGAGCCATTAGTAATATTTGTCAGAGATGATATTGCTATTCCAAATATTGGAGAAAAGAAATACGGAAAATATATGCCGTATTTATTAACTATCTTTTTCTTCATTTGGATCAACAATTTAATTGGTTTAATTCCTTTCTTCCCATTTAGTTCTAACTTAACTGGAAATATTTACTTTACATTTGTTTTAGCGCTTATTACATTTATTATCACTACATTGAGTGCAAATAAAGCGTATTGGGGTCATATTTTTGCACCACCAGTACCAAAAGCGTTATATCCAATTATGTGGCCAGTTGAAATTATTGGGATGTTTACAAAACCATTCGCATTAATGATTCGTTTATTCGCTAACATTACTGCAGGTCACATTATTATTTTGAGTTTAATTTCATTGATATATATATTCAAAACAGTTGCAATTGCTCCAGTTTCAGGTGCTTTCGTATTGTTCATGAGTGTGTTAGAAATGTTAGTTGCTGCTTTACAAGCGTATGTATTTACTTTGTTATCAGCATTATTTATTGGTCAGGCTGTTGAAGAGCACGATCATCACTAGAATTGAGTTTTATTAATTATTAACTATATAAATATTTTATTATGGTATTAGCTGGAATCGGTGCTGGATTAGCTGTAATTGGAGCTGGAATCGGTATTGGAAAAATTGGTGGATCTGCTATGGACGCTATGGCAAGACAACCAGAAGTTGCTGGTAAAATTCAAACTGCAATGATTATTGCTGCTGCTCTTATCGAGGGTGTTGCTTTATTCGCTGTTGTAGTTGCATTAATTGCAAAGTAATTAAACATAAACTTCTTACAGCGGTTGGCTGTAAGAAGTTTTATTACAAAACTAAATTAACAATATAAATATATGAACTTTACTTCACCAGAAAGCTTAGTGTTTTGGACAACCTTAATTTTCGTTGTATTTTTTCTATTAATGAGAAAATTTGCATGGAAACCTATTTTAGGAGCAGTTAAAGGAAGAGAAGACTCAATTAACAACGCTTTATTAGCAGCTGAAAATGCTAAGAAAGAAATGCAAAACTTGAAGTCGGATAATGAAAAATTATTAGCTGAAGCTAGAGCTGAAAGAGATTTAATGATTAAAGAAGCAAGAGAAATCAAAGAAAAAATGATTGCTGATGCTAAATCTGAAGCGCAAGCACAAGGCGAAAAAATGATTGAGGCTGCTAAAGCTTCTATCGAAAGTGAGAAAAATGCAGCTATGGCAGAATTGAAAAATCAAGTTTCAACTTTGTCATTAGAAATTGCTGAGACATTATTAAAAGGAGAATTATCTAACAAAGAAGCTCAAACAAAATTAGTTGAGAAAATGTTAGGTGACGCTAAATTAAACTAATATCATGGCAGGAACTAGAGCAGCAATTCGATACGCTAAAGCCATTTTGGACATTGCTAAAGAAAACAATTCTGTTGATGCAGTTAATGCAAACATGACTTCTATTGTAAATGCAATTAAAGAGAGTGCAGAATTAAAAGACTTTTTGCAAAGCCCAATTATTAAAGGAGAAATTAAATTTTCTTCTTTAAATGAAATTTTTACTTCTGCTCAAAAGGAGACAAAAGGATTATTTCAGTTGCTTTTAGTAAACAAAAGATTTGAATTATTAAATGATGTTGCTTTACAGTTCAATGCTTTATATGATGAACTTAACGGAATTGAAGTAGCTAAAGTTACAACAGCTGTTCCAATGACTGCTGAGTTAGAAACTAAAGTATTGGCAAAAATTGCATCGTTTTCAAATAAAAAAATCACCATTGAAAATATTGTAGATCCAGCGATTATTGGTGGATTTATTTTAAGAATGGGAGACAAACAATACAATGCATCTGTAGCAAACAGTTTGCAAAATTTAAAAAGAGAGTTTAGTAATTAATATACCATTAAAGATATATCAAAATGGCGGAAATTAAACCTGCTGAAATTTCAGCAATATTAAAACAACAATTATCAGGTTTTGAATCTGGTGCATCGTTAGAAGAAGTTGGAACTGTACTTCAAGTTGGAGACGGTATCGCTCGTGTTTACGGATTATCAAACGCTCAATACGGAGAGTTAGTACAATTCGAAAACGGATTAGAGGCTATCGTATTGAACTTAGAAGAAGACAATGTTGGGGTGGTACTTTTAGGACCATCAACAGGAATCAAAGAAGGTTCTACTGTAAAAAGAACACAACGTATTGCTTCTCTTAAAGTAGGTGAGCAAATGGTAGGTCGTGTTGTAGATACTTTAGGTAACCCAATTGACGGTAAAGGTCCAATCGGTGGTGAGTTATATGAGATGCCATTAGAAAGAAAAGCTCCTGGAGTTATTTTCCGTCAGCCAGTAACTGAGCCATTACAAACAGGAGTAAAAGCAGTTGATGCTATGATTCCAGTTGGTAGAGGACAACGTGAGTTAGTTATTGGTGACCGTCAAACTGGTAAATCAACAGTTTGTATCGATACTATCTTAAATCAAAAAGAATTTTATGATGCAGGTCAACCAGTATTCTGTATCTATGTAGCTGTAGGTCAAAAAGCTTCAACTGTTGCTGCTTTAGCAAAAACTTTAGAAGAAAAAGGAGCTATGGCATATACTATTATCGTAGCGGCTAACGCTTCAGATCCTGCTCCAATGCAAGTTTACGCTCCTATGGCGGGTGCTGCAATCGGGGAATATTTCAGAGATTCTGGTCGTCCAGCTTTAATTGTTTATGATGATTTATCTAAACAAGCAGTTGCTTACCGTGAGGTATCTTTATTATTAAGAAGACCACCAGGACGTGAGGCTTACCCTGGAGACGTTTTCTACTTACACTCTCGTTTATTAGAAAGAGCTTGTAAAGTTATCGCTAACGACGAAATCGCTAAAAACATGAACGATTTACCAGATTCTATTAAAGGAATCGTTAAAGGTGGTGGTTCGTTAACAGCGTTACCAATTATCGAAACACAAGCAGGTGACGTTTCTGCATATATCCCAACAAACGTAATTTCGATTACTGATGGTCAGATCTTCTTAGATGGTGATTTATTCAACTCTGGAGTTCGTCCTGCTATCAACGTAGGTATTTCGGTATCTCGTGTTGGAGGTAATGCACAAATCAAATCAATGAAAAAAGTAGCAGGTACATTAAAATTAGACCAAGCTCAATTCCGTGAGTTAGAAGCTTTCGCAAAATTTGGTTCTGATTTAGATGCTGTAACTTTAAACGTTATCGAAAAAGGTAAGAGAAACGTAGAAATCTTAAAACAAGGTTTAAACTCTCCATTTAACGTAGAAAGTCAAGTTGCAATTATCTATGCAGGTTCTAAAAACTTGTTAAGAAATGTACCAGTTGATAAAGTAAAAGAATTCGAAAAAGATTATTTAGAGTTCTTAAACGCTAAACACAGAGATACATTAGACGCGTTAAAAGCAGGTAAATTTGATGACAAAATTACTGACGTTTTAGAAAACGTAGCTAAAGAAATTTCAGCAAAATATAATTAATTAGTCAATTAGACAATGTGTCAATTAGACAATTAATTGACACATTGATAAATTGGCACATTGACAAATTAACAAAATGGCAAACTTAAAGGAAATACGTAATAGAATTACTTCTGTTTCATCTACGATGCAAATTACATCGGCGATGAAAATGGTTTCTGCTGCAAAATTAAAAAAAGCGCAAGATGCTATTACAGCAATGCGTCCGTATGCAGAAAAACTTACTGAGCTATTACAAAACTTAAGTGCAACTCTTGAAGGAGAAGTTGGTGGTGCTTTTACAGCTCAAAGAGAAGTAAA
>CAZCIV010000007.1:1683-6863 GCA_964498595.1 uncultured Flavobacterium sp. | reverse complement strand
ACTCAAATTGTAAGAACACAACAGTTTTTACCTTTAGCTCCAATTGTTGGAGGTGAAGTTGTAGCTTCTGATTATATCTTTGAACCTTCTAAAGAAGAAATTGTGTTGACATTGATTCCAAAATCATTAAAAACACAATTATACAAATCGATTAGAGATTCGTTTGCAGCAGAACACGGAGCACGTATGACCGCAATGCACAAAGCAACTGATAACGCTACAGAATTAAGAAACCAATTAAAATTAACTTACAACAAAGCACGTCAAGCAGCAATTACTGGAGAAATCTTAGAAATTGTTGGTGGAGCTGAAGCTTTGAATAACTAATTTTAATTTAGATATTATAATGAGTCCCGATTTATTCGGGATTTTTTTGTTTTATATTTGTAAGAATAACAACTTACCAATGAAAAAATATACTTCTTTCGTTCTACTACTTTTTACCTTTTTGGCTTCGGCACAAACTCTTCGTTTAGAAGATATCATGAAAGGAAATGAATTTATCGGGCACCAACCTGATAATCATCGTTGGTCTATTGATGGGCAAACCGTTTTATTTGATTGGAATCCAAATAACGAAATAGGAAACAGCACGTATTTCTGGAATGCTACGTTAAAAACTCCTCAAAAAGTAACGACTTCAAATCCGATTTACGATTTGGATTTTATGGCAACGCAAAAGGAATACGACGTGGTGTATTATACCAATCAAGGCATTTTGTATGCATATACCAAATCCACTAAAAAGACTAAAAAAGTAATTCAATTAGCCGAAAGAATTAACTCGGTAGAAAGAAGTACGAATACCAATGTGATTTTCTTTCAGCAAAATAGAAATGTATATCAATTCAATACCAAAGATTTTTCGATTGTTCAGTTGACCAATTTTAAATCGGGAAAAGAAAATAAATCAAAAGAGGAAGAAGATTCGTTCTTAAAAAAACAACAAAAAGAATTGTTTCAATTTGTTCGTGATGAAGAAGCGTCTTCAAAATGGTATGAAGAAAAATCAAAATCTAAAAAAGAGAAATTCCCAAAAGAAATCTATTACGACAAATCATCGTTAGAACAAATTAAACCCTCACCAGATGGGAAATTTGTAACCTTTCGAATTTCTGATTATCCAACGCAAGCTTCTACAAACGTTGAAAATTTCATTACGGATGATGGTTTTACACGTCAAGAAAAAGCAAGAGCCAAAGTTTCGACTTCTAATTTCAGCAAACATAAATTCGGAATTTTCAATGTAGAAAAAGATACTATGTATTACGTTTCATTTTCCAATTTATCGGGAATAAAAGAAGCACCAAAATACTATCAAGACTACGAAAATTTAAAAGACAAATCGGATTACGAAACCGCTATTGTAATGATGAGTCCGGTGTATAGTCAAAACGGAAAAAATGCCGTTTTAGAAATCAGAAGTCAAGACAACAAACACCGTTGGATGGTGCAATTGGATTTAGCTTCAGGGAAAATAACCGAATTAGATCATCAACACGACGAAGCTTGGATTGGCGGACCTGGAATTCCGGGCTACAGTTTCAGTGGTGGAACTTTGGGGTTTATTGATAATTCGACTTTTTATTTTCAATCGGAAGCTACTGGTTTTTCGCATTTGTACACGTACAATTTAAAAACCAAGAAAAAAGAAGCGCTAACAAAAGGAAATTGGGAAGTTCGTGAAGTAAAATTATCCAATGATAAAAAATCATTTTACATCACCACGACAACAACACATCCAGGCAACAGAAGTTTTTACAAATTAGACATCGCTTCTAAAAAAATGACTGGAATTTTAAACAATGATGGCAACTACGAAGTAGAAGTATCTCCTGATGAAAAAACACTTTTAGTACGTTATTCGTATAAAAACAAACCATGGGAATTGTATGTGGGAGCTAATAAACCGAATTCAGATTTGAAACAAATCACGTTCTCCATTACACCAGAATTCAAAAAATACAATTGGAAAACACCAGAAGTTATCACGTTTAAAGCCGAAGACGGAACCAATGTTTACGCTCGTTTGTACCAACCAAAAGTAGAAAACAGTAACAAAGCCGCAGTTATTTTTGTTCATGGCGCTGGATATTTGCAAAACGCTCACAATTATTGGAGCACCTACCACAGAGAATACATGTTTCACAACATGTTAACCGATTTAGGCTACACCGTTTTAGACATCGATTACAGAGCCAGCGATGGTTACGGTCGCAATTTCAGAACGGGAATTTATCGTCACATGGGTGGAAAAGATTTATCGGATCAATTGGATGGAAAGAAATATTTGGTTCAATATTTAGGAATTGATGCCAACCGAGTGGGAATTTACGGAGGTTCGTATGGTGGATTCATCACATTGATGGCATTGTTAACTGAACCAGGCGAATTCAAAGCTGGTGCTGCATTACGTTCGGTGACCGATTGGGCGCATTACAATCACGGTTACACGTCAAATATTTTGAACTTTCCAGAAACCGATCCAGAAGCCTACAAGAAAAGTTCGCCAATTTATTTTGCGAATAACTTACAAGACAAATTACTAATGTTACACGGAATGGTAGACGATAACGTGCAATTCCAAGACATTGTTCGATTAACGCAACGATTTATCGAATTAGGAAAGAAAGATTGGGATTTAGCTGTATTTCCAGTGGAAGCCCACGGATTTAAAAGATCGTATTCTTGGGTTGACGAATACCGAAGAATTCTAAATTTATTCAACGAAAATCTATTACAAAAATAAAATGCCACAGTTAATTGAATTAGGAACAAAAGCCGAAATGTTGGAACAATTGTCCATTATCCAACAATTATATCCTGATTATACGCTTCAAATTTATGGAAATTTGCTAGACAAAATGATTCCACACAATTACAAACAACTTATCGTAGTGGAAAACGGAATCACTATGGGTTTGGCAGGATTTTGGATAGGAACTAAATTGTGGAGTGGTAAATATCTAGAAATGGATAATGTTGTCGTTCATAAAGATTTTCGTTCCAAAGGAATTGGCAGCATCATGACCGAATATCTCAATCAAAAAGCCATTGATGAAGATTGTAATATGATAGTCTTAGATGCGTACACGAACAATTTTGGAGCCCAAAAATTTTACATGAATCACGGGTTTGTTCCTAAAGGATTTCATTTTGTGAAATATTTAAAACAGAAATGATGAAGCATTATATTTCAATACTATTCTTGATTTTAGTTACTAGCTGTTCTAGTCAAGATAAATTAATCAAAGAATCATCAATTGAGGCTTTTTATCAAGGCTGGGTTGGAGGTGTTCGAGGTGGCGGTGGCGGAATTAATTTCTATTTAACTTTGAAATCAGAATTACCTAAAGGAACAGAATTAATACGCGTCATTTTTAAAGGTTTTGAAGCGCCATTTAGCCAGCAAGATTCTTTTCAATATTATGCTACAATTATAACAGGAATAAATCAAGAAAGATTTGAAGGAGATAAAAAAAGTACTTCTACAAGCCCTAAAAATAACGCCAAACTTCAAAACAACGAAGCCATTTTAGTCTTTTCTAAAAACGGAAAAGAATACCAGCAAAAAATAACAAATGTAATCGAAAAACCAGCTTTAGAATATCCTTCGGCGAAACCAAAGTTTTAATTACATTTGTTTTTCTAAAACAAACAGAATTGAGTCTCTACAAAAGTCTTTTTAAACAAACGGCAATCTATGGCATAGCAACAGTTTTGCCTAGAATTATCAGTTTTATTTTAAACCCAATTTTTGTTTATTACCTTACAGATAAACAAAAAATGGGGGAAGTTTCCGTTATTTTTTCATATTTGGTCTTTTTCAATGTGATTTTATCTTACGGAATGGAAACGGCATTTTTCCGATTTTATAGTAAAGAAGACGATAAAAATAAAGTGATTTCAACTTCTATAATTTCACTTTTTTGGTCTACAATAGGTTTCTTAGCTTTGTTTCTTTTATTCCGAAAAAATTTAGCCATTTGGTCAGGAATCAATGTAGAATACATTGTTTTTACCATTTGGATTTTAGCTTTGGATGCTTTAGCGATTATTCCGTTTTCTAAAATCAGAGCCGAAGGTCGTCCAATAAAATATGCGGTAATTAAGATTTCAAATGTCTTAATTAATTTATTGCTAAATGTTTTCTTTTTGATTCTGTTGCCTGATTTTGCAAACGAATCTTCGAATCCGTTCATTCAAACTATTTATCATGATGATTTTCAAATTGGTTATATTTTTGTTGCGAATTTAATAGCAAGTTTAGCCACTTTACTTTTCATTTTACCTGATTATTTCAAAATCAAATGGCAATTTGATGCAGATTTGTGGAAGAAAATGATGCAATACGGCTTACCCATTTTAGTCGCTGGTATTGCCTTTGCCATTAACGAACATTTCGATAAAATTTTATTGGATTGGATGAACGTCGATATGGCTGAAATTGGAGCCTATTCGGCATGTTATAAAATCGGAATGTTTATGGTGTTGTTTCGAACAGCTTACACATTAGGGATTGAGCCGTTTTTCTTTAGTCATGCTAAAAGCGAAAATGCCCCACAAACCTATGCTATAATTACTAAATATTTTGTCATTTTTGGTTCGTTTATTTGCTTAGGCGTTATCGTTTTTGCCGATATTTTAAAATTGATATTAGTTCCAAAAGCTATTTATTGGGATGCAATGGATGTGGTGCCATTAATTGTATTGGCTAATTTCTTTTTAGGGATTTACACCAATTTATCCGTTTGGTACAAATTAATTGATAAAACTAAAATTGGAGCTTACATTTCAATTGTAGGAGCTATAGTAACTTTAGTTTTAAATTTACTTTTAATCCCAATCATAAGTTATATGGGTTCAGCAATTGCGACGATTTTAGCATATGGAGCAATGATGTTGATTTCGTATTACATGGGACAAAAGAAATATCCAATTCCATATGATAAGAAATCAATCTTTACTTATTTGGGATTAGCAATAGTGCTTTCGGGAATTTCATTTTATGTACCCATTTTACGTGAAACTTACGTATTTGGAATTGCAGCTATCTTGTTTTTTGCTTACTTTGTATACCGAAACGAAAAAGAAACCATTTTAACAATTATCAGAAGAAAATAATATGCAAATTAAAATCATCAATAAATCCAATCACGAGTTGCCAAACTATGAAACCA
>CAZCIV010000007.1:0-1583 GCA_964498595.1 uncultured Flavobacterium sp. | reverse complement strand
ATGCAAATTAAAATCATCAATAAATCCAATCACGAGTTGCCAAACTATGAAACCATCGCTTCGGCTGGAATGGATTTACGTGCGAATATTTCAGAACCCATCATTTTAAAATCACTAGAAAGAACCATCGTAAAAACTGGACTTTTCATTGAATTACCAATCGGTTATGAAGCGCAAGTACGCCCAAGAAGCGGTTTAGCAGCTAAAAAAGGAATCACCGTTTTAAATTCACCTGGAACAGTAGATGCCGATTATCGTGGAGAAATTGGTGTGATTTTAGTAAATTTATCCAATGAAGATTTCGTAATCGAAAACGGAGAAAGAATCGCCCAATTAATTATCGCTAAACACGAAAGAGTAGAATGGGTTGAAGTAACTGAATTATCAGAAACTTCAAGAGGAGAAGGTGGTTTTGGTAGTACTGGGGTAAAATAAGAACTCAGTTTTCAGTATAAAGTGTTCAGAAAAAATATCAAAATAGAATCTTAGCGAACTTTGCGAAAAACCTTTGCGAACTTTGCGTTTAAAATAAAAATATACAATGAAAATAATCGTACCAATGGCAGGTCGTGGTTCACGCCTTCGCCCACATACCTTAACTGTTCCCAAACCATTAATTCCAGTAGCAGGAAAACCAATCGTTCACCGATTAGTAGAAGATATTGCTGGTGTTTTAAATCAGAAAATAGACGAAGTAGCGTTTATTATTCATGAGAGTTTTGGTAAAAAAGTAGAAGAAGATTTAATTGCGATTGCTCAAAAGTTAGGCGCAAGAGGAACGATTTACTATCAAAATGAAGCATTAGGAACAGGTCATGCGATTATGTGTGCTAAGGATTCTTTAAGTGGACCAGCAGTTATTGCTTATGCAGATACGTTAATTCGTGCCGATTTTGATTTGGACACTACTGCAGACAGCGTTATTTGGGTAAAACAAGTGGATCAGCCAGAAGCTTTTGGTGTGGTGAACTTAAATGCAAACGGAGAAATTATTGAATTGGTTGAAAAACCAAAAGAATTTGTATCCGATTTAGCGGTTATAGGAATTTATTATTTCAAAGACATTGCGGTGTTGAAAAGTGAATTGCAATCGGTGTTAGACAACAACATTATCCATGGTGGCGAATACCAAATCAACGATGGTATCAAACAAATGATGGCAAAAGGCATGAAATTTGTACCAGGTCAAGTAGACGAATGGATGGATTGTGGAAATAAAAACGTTACGGTTGAAACCAACACCAGAATGTTGGGCTTTTTACATAACGATGGTGAAAATTTAGTAGCATCAGATGTGAAATTGGAAAATGCAACGATTATTCCGCCTTGTTCTATTGCAGAAGATGTGGTGTTGATTAATGCAACAGTAGGTCCAAATGTATCTTTAGGAAAAGGGTGTCACGTTATCAATTCAACCATTAAAAATAGTTTGATTCAAACACATGCTCATATCAAAAATGCCAATTTAGATAATGCAATGATAGGAAATCACGCAAGTTTTGATGGCAATTTTACAAGTATAAGTATAGGAGATTATTCGGTTTTAGAATAGATGATAAAGAAAAAACACATAGCTTTTTTGG
>CAZCIV010000006.1:0-23013 GCA_964498595.1 uncultured Flavobacterium sp. | reverse complement strand
TTACACTTTAAAAAATAATCAACATCAGTATATATTATGAAGTTAGATTCTAAAATACCAGCAGGTCCATTAAAAGACAAATGGACTGATCATAAAAATCACTTGAAATTAGTTGCTCCAAATAATAGACCAAAAATCGATATTATTGTGGTTGGAACTGGTTTAGCAGGTGCTTCTGCAGCGGCTTCTCTTGGAGAAATGGGATATAATGTAAAAGCATTCTGTTTTCAAGATTCTCCTCGTCGTGCACACTCAATTGCAGCTCAAGGAGGTATCAATGCAGCAAAAAATTATCAAAATGATGGTGATAGTGTGTACCGTCTTTTCTATGATACAATTAAAGGTGGTGACTACCGTGCGCGTGAAGCAAACGTTCACCGTTTAGCAGAAGTTTCAGGTAACATTATCGACCAATGTGTGGCTCAGGGTGTTCCTTTTGCTCGTGAGTATGGTGGAATGTTAGATAACCGTTCGTTTGGTGGAACGCAAGTACAACGTACTTTCTACGCAGCTGGACAAACAGGACAACAATTATTATTAGGAGCCTATTCAGCTTTATCAAGACAAATCGGGTTGGGTCGTGTGAAAATGTACAACCGTCACGAAATGTTAGATATTGTTAAAATAGATGGAAAAGCTCGTGGAATCATTGCTCGTAACTTAGTTACAGGTGAAATCGAAAGACATTCAGCTCATGCTGTTGTTATCGCTTCTGGAGGTTACGGAAACGTATATTTCCTTTCTACAAACGCAATGGGAAGTAATGTAACAGCTTCTTGGAAAATCCACAAGCAAGGAGCGTTATTCGCAAATCCGTGTTATGTACAAATTCACCCAACATGTATTCCAGTTCACGGAACAAATCAGTCAAAATTAACGTTGATGTCTGAATCGTTACGTAACTCAGGACGTATTTGGGTGCCAAAGAAAAAAGAAGATGCTGAAGCAATCAGAGCTGGGAAATTAAAACCAACACAAATTGCAGAAGAAGATAGAGATTATTACTTAGAAAGAAGATATCCAGCTTTCGGTAACTTAGTACCTCGTGACGTAGCTTCAAGAGCTGCTAAAGAGCGTTGTGATGCTGGTTACGGAATCGAAGCTAACGATACTAACGAAGGTGTTTACTTAGATTTCTCTACGGAAATTCAAACTAAAGGTCGTCAAGCGGCTTATGCAAAAGGAAATCATAATCCAACTCCAGAAGAAATTACAGCTTTAGGAAAACAGTGGTTAGAAGAGAAATATGGTAACTTGTTTACGATGTATCAAAAAATCACGGATGAGAATCCTTATGAAACTCCAATGAAAATTTATCCAGCGGTTCACTATACTATGGGTGGAGTTTGGGTTGATTATAACTTACAATCTACAATTCCAGGTTGTTTCGTTGCAGGAGAAGCTAACTTCTCTGACCACGGAGCTAACCGTTTAGGAGCATCTGCTTTAATGCAAGGTTTAGCGGATGGATATTTCGTATTACCTTACACAATTTCTAACTATTTAGCAGACGAAATTAGAACAGGTAAAATTTCTACAGAATCTCCTGAATTCGCTGAAGCAGAGGCTAGAGTGAAAGATTCAATCAGTAAATTCTTAAACAACAACGGTACAAAATCGGTTGATTATTTCCATAAAAAATTAGGTTTGATTATGTGGAATAAAGTAGGAATGGGTCGTAACGAAAAAGGATTGACAGAAGCTATTGCTGAAATCGCTCAATTAAAAGAAGATTTCTACAAAGATGTTTATGTTCCTGGAAGTGCAGATGAGTTAAATCCAGAGTTAGAAAAAGCTTTAAGAGTTGCAGATTTCATCGAATTAGGTCAATTAATGGCAATGGATGCTTTACAACGTAAAGAGTCTTGTGGAGGTCACTTCCGTGAAGAATATCAAGATGCTGAAGGAGAAACATTACGTGATGACGAAAACTTCAAATTTGTTGGAGCTTGGGAATATAAAGGTGATGACATCAGCAAAGAAGAGCTTCATAAAGAAGAATTGAAATACGAAGAAATTAAAATTGCAGCTAGAAATTACAAATAATAGATTATGAGTGCAGCAAAAAATATCAATATAAACCTTAAAATTTGGCGTCAAAAGAACGCAAGTTCAAAAGGTAGCATGGAAACTTATAAATTAGATAATGTTTCTACTGCAAGTTCGTTTTTGGAAATGTTAGACCAATTAAACGAGCAATTAATTAACGAAAAGAAAGAGCCAGTAGCATTTGATCACGATTGTCGTGAAGGTATTTGCGGTATGTGTTCTTTATACATCAACGGACGTGCTCACGGACCTGATACCGGAATTACTACTTGTCAGTTACACATGAGAATGTTCAACGATGGTGATACTATTTATATTGAACCTTGGAGAAGTAAAGCTTTTCCTGTGGTAAAAGATTTAGTAGTAGACAGAAGTGCTTTCGATAGAATTCAACAAGCAGGTGGTTTCGTATCAGTAAACACGTCTGGAAACACTATTGATGCCAACTTTATTCCAGTTCCTAAAGATGATGCTGATAAAGCTTTTATGGCAGCAGCTTGTATTGGATGTGGAGCTTGTGTAGCAACATGTAAAAATGGTTCTGCGATGTTATTTGTTGGTGCTAAAGTATCACAATATGCTTTGTTACCACAAGGTAAAGTAGAAGCTACGCAACGTGTTTTAAACATGGTACGTCAAATGGACGAAGAAGGATTCGGAAATTGTACCAATACTGGAGCATGTGAAATCGAATGTCCGAAAGGAATTTCGTTAGAAAATATCGCTCGTATGAACAGAGAGTACTTAAAAGCTTCTTTGAAATAATTCATTAAAAACTTCAAAATAAAAAAACGCATTCATTCATTTGGATGCGTTTTTTTGTATTTTTAATGAAAATTTTATCTAATGAAAATCGCACTTTTTCAAACCAAATTAGCTTGGGAAAACCCAGCGGTAAATAGAAAATTCATCGAAGAATATTTTCTAAATGAAGACGAATCATTTGATTTGTTTGTGTTGCCCGAAATGTTCACTTCTGGTTTTACCATGAATCCATCCGCAGTTGCTGAAACTATGGACGGTGAAACAATGACTTGGTTAAAAGAATTGGCTAAAAAGAGAACTTGTGCTATTACTGGAAGTTTAGTAATCAAAGAAAATGATAATTTCTATAACCGAATGGTTTTTGTGTTTCCATCTGGCGAAGTGCAGTTTTACAATAAACGCCATTTATTCACTTTAGTAGGTGAAGAAAAAGTCTACACAAAAGGAACTGAAAAAGTAATTGTGAATTATAATAATTGGACTATTTGCCTTCAAATTTGTTATGATTTACGTTTTCCGGTTTTTGTTAGAAATGTTGAAAATTACGACTTGTTATTATATGTAGCCAATTGGCCTAAACCACGAATAAACGCTTGGGATGCACTTTTAAAAGCTCGTGCCATTGAAAATATGTGTTATACCATTGCAGTTAATAGAATAGGAGAAGATGCTAATAAATTAGAATATCCTGGACATTCTCAAGCTATTGATTATCTAGGAAATCTAATTTTTGATTGCAAACATGAATTAGGGGTTTTTATCTTTGAATTAGATAAAAGCTCCCAAAAAGAAGCCAGAGATAAATTCAATTTTCTAAATGATAGAGATGCTTTTGAAATCCTCTAATCCAAAATAAAATCTTGTTCAACATCCCAATTCGCTCTAACGTCAATTTCTTTTGGGAAATAGATGATTTCCTCGGCTTGTTTTTTTGCTAAGTAATTTCCAGTATCCCATTCATTATTGGCGTTATCATCATAAATAATTCTAATGGTATACAAGTTAGGTTCAATAGTTTCAAAATAGAAACTCGTAAGGCTATTAGAATTCATTTTATAAATTACCTCATCTTTAATTAAAAGTTCAACAATTATAGGGAAGCGTTTAGCATTTATTAAATTTATTTTTAAATTTCCATAATCAGCTAATTGTTTTGTTTCACAAACATATTTTAAGGAATCATTAGTTGTTTCATAAAAGTCATTAATTGCACCCGGAAGTAAATTCAATATGTATTTTTGATTTTCTTCTTTTTTGAAATCAAATGTTACCTCTTGTTCAAAATCTATATATTTTGCGCTGAATTTTACTGGAATTGAATCTTTGTTTTTAATTGATATTTTAGACTCATCAATATTTAAAATTGGAGTATTAGTTTTAATTTTAAAAGGATCTCTAAAAGCCAATACATTTCCGGTTTTATTTTCTATTTTAAGGCTGTCGGTAATTTTAAGTGTTTTTAACTTTGAACTAAATGTTTTATTGTAATTCCCATTAGAAACAGAAATTTGTATAGAGTCCATTTTAATGTTTGGATAAAAAATCTGAACAGAGTCTTTATTTTTTACAGGGAATTTACTTATTTTAATGGGAATTTCTGTGTTGTTATAAGATGCGGTAATTGTAGAATTTTTGATATCTCCTTTAAAACCCATAAACAATTTATTGTTGCTTTCTTGAGTTGGTTTTTCGGCCCTAAAAGACTGTTTTTCTTGGAAAAGTTCTAACTCAAACATCTTATCAGGAGAAGGAATTGTGATGGTGCTTTCAATGAAGCCTATTTTGTCAGTATCGGGGTTAAATTTGTAGTTGTTTGTTTTTTCTTTTAGCGCAATAATTTTATACGAACCTTCTTTTAAATTTTCTAAAGAAAACACTTTTAAACTATCTAAAGTGTTAGTAATGTATAGTGGATTTTCTTTATATACTGTTGAGTCGGTAAATGTTTTGGCGTCATATAACATCACGTTAACAAAATTATCCGGTTTTTGATTATAAGCGTCTTTGATTTTTCCTACAATTGATAAAGAATCTAAAGTATTTCCTGTAGAAAAAACATATTTAAATTGCGAGAATGGATTTCCTTCATTATTGTCGGTAATACTTTGCCCAAAATTGAAACTATAGGTTGTGTTAGGTTGTAATGTGTCTAAAATTTTAATTGAAATAAATTTGCTGGCACTCCCTTGAGGTACAATTATAGGTTGCTTTTTCATGGGAGGTGAAATAATTAATTGTTTATTAATGTCTTTTACTTTAATCAGCTCATCAAAAGTTATTTTAATCTCATTTCCTTCGAAATTAGTGCTAAAGTTTTTGGGTAGACTATTTATTATTTTGGGTGCTATAGTATCTTTGTCACCTCCTGAAATGGTTGTTCTTTTAGCACAATTAACTAAGAATAAGCTAGCAAGTAAAATAGATAAGTTTTTAAAATTTGTCATTGTTTCAAATAATTGCAAGCTACAAAATAACAACTATATTTAGTGTAAACATACAAATTTTTGCTAATTTTTATGAGATTGTGTAGGCAATAGTAATTATGCTAACTTTTGCATTTGGTATTTTTAACAAAGCTCTTGCACAAGCTTCAAGGGTTGCCCCAGATGTTATTACATCATCAATTAGTAAAAAGTGTTTGTTGTGGTCTTTTTCTGTATAATGAACATTAAACAAGGCATTACTAACGTCTTTTCTTGCTTCTTTATCTTTTTTTGTTTGTGTTTTTGAATAATAATTTCTGTATAATAAAGAGTTGTTAAGGGGTATATTTAGTTCATTAGATAATGCTTCACAGAAAGTAGTAACTTGATTATAGCCTCGCTCCTTTATTCTTTTCTTGTGAAGTGGAACAGGGATAATTTCTGATATTGTTTTTATCGTATTAACTGATTTTAAATCTTCAGAATATAATTTTCCAAGAAAACTACCAATTTGTTGTTGGTTTTTGTATTTTAGATTATGAATTAGATTTTGAACTATCCCATTTTGATGAAAATATAACATTGAAGAACCAAATTCTATTGGTAGTATGCCATAAAATTTTTTTGTTGTATCATTGTTGTCTAAAAGATGATGTAGTGTGAAGGGCATATCATGAATGCATTTGCTACATAGAATAGATTCATTATTTAGTAGTAACGAATTACAGCCAAAGCATAGTTTTGGGAAAATTAAGTTTATCAGATATTTTAGCATTTTATCGATTAATTATAAAAGCATTAACATTTTTAAATAAATTTATATAAAAAAATTAACATGGCGCTTAAAAAAAATAAAACACTAAAAGTAAGTATCATTTTTTTAATGCTTATTTCTTTGTTTCTAGGTGTCAAATATTACAAGGTTTCGATTGATTTTAAAGACTACATGGATAGTTCTGAATTAGAAAATAAAGTACTTGAAAGTCAATTAACAGAAATTCTTTATAAATATGATTCTGTAAGTATAAAGAACAAAGCAGATAGTATCAGATTCAGTCAAGAAATAAAGTTAATAAACTCTGAATCTTTTAAAAATGCATCTAAATTTAAATCTGTTGATGACTCAATAATGTTTTTTACCAAAGAACAACAAATTGGGAAGTCTAATATCGTTGGCAAATCGTTAAATAATAATGTAGACTCTAATATTAGGAGTTTGATAAAAAGCGACTATCTTAATGCTTTAAATGTTAATGCAAAAGGAGTTAAGATCTATTCTGAAAGTTATAATTTGCGTGAGCCAAAAATTCAACAATTGAGAGTTTGTTTCACTTTACAAGAAAACCAATTTGCAAAGACGGGTAATAAAACCATTTTTGTTCAGGTTGTAAATCCTAAAAACCAAATTATTTCCTCTGAGAATACCTACGTTGAATCAGAAAATAATATTAAACTTCAATACAGCGCATCTGTAAGTACTAATTATCAAAGACAAGATACCGATGTTTGTACTTATGTTGATTTAGAGCAAAAAAAGACAATTAGAGGTAAATATAAAATCAACATTTATCACGATTTCGTTAAAATTGGCACAACCGTTTTCGAATATTAACAATTCTTGTTTTTATTCTTTAAATTTCTTTTCTTTATTTCATTCCTATTTTTACTTTTGCACTATGGCAAAACAAGATGATATTTTTAAGAATGTAGTTTCGCATGCAAAAGAGTACGGATTTATATTTCCGTCAAGCGAAATTTACGATGGTTTAAGTGCGGTTTATGACTATGCACAAAACGGTGTGGAGTTAAAAAAGAACATCCGTGAATATTGGTGGCAATCGATGGTGCAAATGCATGAAAATATTGTAGGATTAGATGCTGCAATTTTGATGCATCCAACTACATGGAAAGCTTCAGGTCACGTTGATGCTTTTAATGATCCATTAATCGATAATAAAGATTCTAAAAAAAGATACCGTGCCGATGTTTTGATTGAGGATTATGCCGAAAAATTAAATCAAAAAGCACAAAAAGAAATCGACAAAGCACGTGAGCGTTTTGGTGCTGCTTTCGATGAAGAGCAATACAAAACAACAAATCCTCGTGTGATGGAATATTTGTCTAAAAAGAAGGAAATTCTGGAAAGAATGGCACGTTCTTTAGAGACAGAGAACCTTGCCGATGTAAAAGCCTTAATCGAAGAATTAGAAATTGCTTGTCCAGAAAGTGGTTCAAAAAACTGGACTGATGTAAAGCAATTCAACTTAATGTTCGGAACCAAATTAGGTGCTTCTGCTGAAAATGCAATGGATTTATACCTTCGTCCAGAAACAGCTCAAGGTATTTTCGTAAACTTTTTAAACGTTCAGAAAACGGGGCGTATGAAAATTCCTTTCGGAATTGCTCAAACGGGTAAAGCGTTTAGAAACGAAATCGTTGCAAGACAATTCATCTTCCGTATGCGCGAATTTGAACAAATGGAAATGCAGTTTTTCGTAAAACCAGGTGAAGAGATGAAATGGTACGAATATTGGAAAACTACACGTTTGGCTTGGCACCAATCGCTTGGTTTAGGAAAAGAAAACTATCGTTTCCATGACCACGAAAAATTAGCACATTATGCCAATGCTGCTGCCGATATCGAATTCAACTTCCCATTCGGATTCAAAGAATTAGAAGGAATTCACTCGAGAACCGATTTCGATTTGAAAGCGCACGAACAATATTCAGGTAAAAAATTACAATATTTTGATAACGATACCAATTCGAACTACACGCCTTATGTTGTAGAAACTTCAGTTGGTTTAGATAGAATGTTTTTAGCGGTTTTCTCAAACTCATTACAAGAAGAGGTTTTAGAAGACGGTTCTACAAGAACAGTTTTACGTTTACCTTCGGTATTAGCGCCAACAAAAGCTGCTGTTTTACCATTGGTTAAAAAAGACGGTTTACCAGAAGTAGCGCGTAAAATTATCGATGATTTAAAATGGGATTTCAACGTAGCGTATGATGAAAAAGATGCGGTTGGAAGACGTTATAGAAGACAAGATGCATTAGGAACACCATTCTGTATCACGGTAGACCATCAAACATTAGAAGATGAAACCGTAACTATTCGTCACAGAGATTCTATGCAACAAGATAGAGTGAAAATTTCTGAATTACGCGATATCATTAACAACGAAGTTTCGATGAGAAACTGGTTGATGAAAATGTAGTTTTGAAGTAAAAAGCTCAAAGTAAAAGTAAACCCCGAATTCCAAATGAAATTCGGGGTTTTTATATTTTCTGAACTTCCGGTTTTCCACTTTCGTCACTTCGTTTCTGTTTTTTACTCACTCAAAGCATTCCAACCTCTAGCTTTCAATTCAATCTTAGTATTGGCTCTTGTGATTAAATGATTTCCTTCGGTAGCGGCAACTATGTGACCGATTACGGTGAAATTTGGATTGCCTTTGATTTTATCAAAATCTTCCATTTTAATAGTGAAAAGCAATTCGTAATCTTCGCCACCACTTAACGCTACGGTTGTGATGTCTAAATTAAATTCTTCACACACATTAATCAACTGTGGGTCAACTGGAATTTTCTCTTCGTATAAATTACAACCTACATTACTTTGCTTACATAAGTGTAAAATCTCGGACGACAAACCATCTGAAATATCAATCATGGCAGTTGGTTTAACTTCTAATTTTGCTAAAAGTTCTTTGATGTCAGTTCTCGCTTCTGGTTTTAATTGTCGCTCGATTAAATAGGTGTAATCGTCTAAAACCGGTTGGTTGTTTGGGTTTACTTGAAACACTTGTTTTTCGCGTTCCAAAACTTGTAATCCCATATAAGCCGCACCAATATCGCCTGAAACTACTAATAAATCATTTTCTTTTGCGCCATTTCGGTACACGATATCTTCTAAATTTGCTTCACCAATTGCAGTTATACTAATAATTAATCCTTTTTGAGAAGAAGTCGTATCGCCACCAATTACATCTACATTGTAAATTTTAGAAGCTAACGTAATTCCTTCAAACAATTCTTCCAAAGCTTCCAATGGAAAACGATTCGAAACCGCTACCGAAACCGTAATTTGAGTCGGAGTAGCGTTCATCGCACAAATATCAGATATATTTGCAACAACGGCTTTGTATCCTAAGTGTTTTAACGGCATGTAAGCCAAATCAAAATGAACACCTTCAACTAATAAATCGGTAGAAATTACTGCTTTTTTATCGCCAAAATTCAATACCGCAGCATCGTCACCAATGCTTTTTAGTGTTGATTCTTGACTAATAGTAAAGTTTTTGGTTAAGTGTTCAATTAAGCCAAATTCACCTAATTGTGATAAACTGGTTCTGCTTTGATTTTTATCTTCTAACATGGATTATTTTTTTGCAAAAGTACGATTTTATTGTGATACAAATATTTTAACGCAAAGCCATGCAAAGTTTTTTCGCAAAGTCACGCAAAGTAATTTTTAAAATCTGAGAATCTGCGGTTTAAAGGTTACACAAATGTTTTAACGCAAAGCCACGCAAAGTTTTTTAAACCACATAAGGAACATAACTATATCTTCGTGAAACGCTGTGTTGACTTCGTGTGGCTCTGTGTAACAACTCCCCACTTCTAACTCCCCACTTCCAACTCTTTTAGCTTCTCATAAATCAAACTCGTTTCATAGCCTTTACGAAGTAAGAAATCGACGAACTTTTTGTTCTTTTTTGGGCCTTTTCGTTCGGTGATGTTGAGCCAATGTTTTTCGGCTAATTGGTGGAAATTTTCTAAATAAGTAGCTTCAGGAATTTCTTTTAAAGCAATTGTGATGATGCGAGAGGAGATATTTCGAAATTTTAATTCATTTACGATTCTATTTTTACCCCAAAATTTGTAATTGTGTTTACCGCGAGTAAAACTTTGTGCAAAACGTTCTTCGTTAATGAAGTTATTTTCGATAAGATAAGTCAGAATTTCCTCTTTTTCATATAAGTTAACCGAAAACGAATACAATTTTTCCTCCACTTCTTTGTAACAACGTTCTTGATACGCGCAGTAATATTCCATCTTAGAATAGATTTCTTTTAAGGAAAATGAAGATTTATTAGTTTTCAATTCGTTAACAATTTAATAATCTAGTAAATATTTCAAATTCAAAAAATTATGAATTATATTTGGTGGCTTTTTTTAAAGCAAAAACAAAACTTAACCCTACAATTTTTTGTTTTCAAATTTATGAAATTAAAATTACTTATTATTACAGTTTTCTGCTCGATTTTAGGGTGGGGGGCAAGCGACTTTGCCAGTTTCAACTGACGCATTATCGGTGAGTGCTTTACCAACGGGTTTTTCTCACGTCGGCATAGGAACGGATTACACAACACCATGTGCTAAAGCATTAAAATTTGATAACTCCACTGATAATGTAACGTTATCTTTTACAGGTACACCTGGAATATTGTCATATCAGTTGAAAGGAAATGTAGGTTCGGGTTCTTGGCAAGGTGAATTTACAATTGAAGAATCTACAGACGGTACTGTGTGGACAACTTTAAGAAGCATAACTACTATAGGAACTATTAGCACTGCCGCGGCTGGCACAACCTTTACAGATAATCCATTATCTACAACAAGATATATTAGATGGACTTATACCACGAAAACAAATGGTAATATAGGTATGTGTAATGTTGATTTAACTGGCTCAGCTTGTACACCTCCTGCTGATCCAGTAGGTTCAATTACTGTAGCAACTAATCCAGCTTGTGGAAGCACAACACTTAGTTATTCAGCATCAGCATCAGATATTTATTGGCAAATTTCTGCAAGTGGTACAAGTACAGCAAATCCAACAACTACTCCACTTACAGTAACTACATCAGGAATTTATTATGCACGAAAATATAATAGTACAACTACTTGTTGGTCTACAAATTCTGTAGTAAGTGCAACTGTAACCATAAATACAAATGTTGCAATTGGAACACAACCACCAAATAGAGTTATCACTGATGGTAGCAACACTACTTTTGTCGTTACTGCAACGGGTTCAAGTTTAACGTATCAATGGCAAGTTGATACAGGAAGTGGATTTGTAGATTTAGTAAATGGTGCACCGTATTCTAATGTTACTACAGCAACTTTGAATATTACTGCTGCGCCAATAACAATGAATGGATATATATACCGTTGTGTGGTTAGTGGAGCTGCGCCTTGTGGTTCAGTTACTTCTAACTCAGGAACTTTAACTGTAAATTATGCGGCACCAAACAATCCTACTAATATTACTCCATGTTATGGAAATAATACACTTGGATTATCTTGGACTGCTTCTTCTGGAGGTGCAGCGCCAGATGGTTATATGGTTTTTGCTTTGGCGGGTGCTACAACTCCAGCCGCTACATCTGCCGTGGCAGGAAATGCAAGTTTATATACTGCAAATTCAGATTTTTCTTTAGCTAGTGTGGTTACAGCTTCTTTAGGAAAATGTATATACAAAGGAACTGGAACTTCTTTTACAGTTACCGGATTAACTAATTTATCAAACTATTCGTTTAAAGTTGTGGCTTACAGAGGTACAACAAGTACAGGTTGGTCAGCAGGAATTAATACAAGTGGTAGTTGGAATACTCCAACAACTAGTATAGTAATTGATATGCCAGAAGTTTCTGCTTTGGCAGCTTCAATTGCAAGTGGTCAATCTGCATTAACATGGAATAGACCAACACCTTTGGCGTGTTATGACCAATATTTAGTGGTTGCCAATCAAGGAGCTGTAGTTTTCACACCTTCAGGAGATGGAACGGCTTATATTCCAAATACAGTTTATTCAGGACCAAATCAAGTTGTTTACAACGGAACAGGTGCTGGAGTAACAGTTACTGGATTAACCAATGGAACAAATTACTGTTATAAAGTATTCGTAAGAAGAGGAACAGAGTGGAGTGATGGTGTTACAGTTTGTCAAACACCAAATATTGTATATTGTGCTTCAGGTGCAACATCAAGTTTAGATTCAGAAATTGAAAATGTAACTTTAGTAGGATATTCTACTTCGATTTCAAATAATACAACCAATGCTTGTACTACAGGTGTAAACAATTACACAGCTATGAGTGCTGATTTACAAGTTGGCGGAACTTATACCGTTACAGTAGAATTTGGAGATTGTAGTGACGCATCGCAATTTGATGGAGCAGGAGGAGTTTGGATTGATTGGAATAACGATGGCGATTTTCTTGATGCGAATGAAACAATCGGAACTGTTGATATAGCAATGACGTTAACAGATACCAATGTAATTCAAAACTTTACAATTAATGTTCCAGCAGGTCAGCCAATTGGAAATTATAGAATGAGAATTGTACAAGAAGAAGCTGGTGCAGCAGGAACAATTTCTCCTTGTGGAACATTTACGTATGGCTCAACGGAAGATTATACAGTTCAGGTTATCAATGCATGTGTTCCTACTCATAGTGTTACATCATTTACACCAACATCTGGACCAGTTGGAACTGAAGTTACCATTAATGGTACTGGTTTAACGGGTACAACAGTTACTTTTTCAGGTGTTAATGCAACGATAGTTTCTAATACAGGAACTCAAATGGTAGTTGTTATTCCAGCAGGAGCAACTACAGGAATGTTGTCTATAAAAGATACTCAACCATGTGACATAGATAATGTTTTTACCATAATTTCAAGTGATAAAACTTCATGTGAGGGAATTGCAGTAACAACTGATTTAATAATTTATGATATTCATGATGAATATTCAGGTTCAGGTGGATTTATCACACTTTATAATGGTACGGCAGCAACAGTTGATTTAACAAATTATACACTTTGGAGAACGTCTAATCATGATGACGGAAGTGAAATTGATTATGCTAATTTAACAGGAACAATTGCTCCAGGAGCTTTAGGAATTTTAAAAGTTTCTGTTGGTAGTTGTGGTCCAGCATCAACAAATGGTACCATAGATGGTGGATTTAATGAGAACGATGGTATACAATTAAGAAATGCAGCAGGAACGGTTATTATTGATGATGTTGATACTTACCCAGTTGGGCCAGGTTATTATATGGTTAGAAATATTGGAGCGTTAAGTGCAAGACCATCTTATGTTGCTTCAGACTGGAGTGCAATACCTTTAGCTGCAGGAGTTTGTTATCCAAGTGCTGGATTGGTGCTTCCTTCTGGAGGAGCGGTGCCACCTATGGTTACTTCTCAACCTTCCTATACACCATCATGTGGTTCAACCGCTGCAACTTTAACAACAGTAGGTGCAGAAGGTTATGCTGGAGGAAATGCCTTAGCTTATCAATGGTTTTACGCAGCGCCAGGAAGTGCAACATGGACTGCTGTAGCTGATGGCGGAATTTACAGTGGTGCAACAACTGCTTCTTTGTCAATTTCTACAATTACAGGTGTTGTAAATTATCAATATTACTGTCAAATAAGAGAAAATTTAGCAACTTGTTATTCAGCAACTAATGCGGTTAAAATTACAGACTCAAATGCAACGACTTGGAATGGTTTAGCTTGGTCTAACGGAGTTCCAACATTAACAAAAGCTGCAATTATTGACGGAACTTATATGACGGCAACAAATGGTGACTTTAGTTGTTGTAGTTTAACGGTTAATGCAACTAGAACTTTAACAATTTCTTCAGGAGGTTATGTAGAGGTTCAAAATGACATAACAAATAACGGAACTTTTACAGTTTTAAATAATGGCTCACTAATTCAAATTAATGACTTAGGAGTAAACACCGGAAATATCTCTTATGAAAGAATTGCTATGGCTCGAAATTTGGATTATGTATATTGGTCTTCGCCTGTTGCTGCTTTCAATGTGAATAATTTGCCAAATAACTATAGATTTATTTGGAATACCACAATTGCTAATACTAATGGAGGTCAAGGAAATTGGATTTCTGCATCTGGAGATATGATAGCAGGAAAGGGATATATTGCAAGAGCGTCAAATGGTTCCCCAACTCCAATTGCGACAACTACAACATTTTTAGGAGTGCCAAATAATGGAATAATAAATATTCCAATTTTCAGAGGTTCTATAGAAGGACCAGATTATTTAGGAGTAAATAACATTACAATTACTCGTTTTAGTGATAACTGGAATTTGATAGGAAATCCATATCCATCATCTATGAATGTTGATGATTTTCTAAATTTAAACACTAATATTGAGGGAGCTGTTAGAATTTGGACACATGGAACACTGCCTTCTGTCTCTATTAATAATCCTTTTTACGGTTCTTACCAAGCTAATTATACCCCTGATGATTATATAACATATAATGGTGTAGGTACAGTTAGTGGTCCCGTTGGATTTAATGGATTTCTAGCGGCAGGACAAGGGTTTTTAATTAACATGTTAGATGGTTCTTCAGGTTCATCAAGTGTAATTTTTAATAATTCACTTAGAAGTAAAGATTATAATAATAGCCAATTTTATAGATTGTCAAATGCTAACAATATAATTCATTCTCAGAAAAATAGAATATGGTTAGATCTTGTGAATAATTCAAGTAATAATGCAAAAAGAACTTTAATAGGGTATTTAAATAATGCTACTTATGATAAAGATAGATTGTACGATGCTGTTACTTCAGTCTCAACTACAATGAATTTGTATTCTTTAATAGGTAGAGATAAAATGACTATTCAAGGAAGACAACTTCCTTTTGATATTGATGATAAAGTAAAATTAGGATATTATGTACCAGTTAATGGCAGTTATAGTATCGCCCTAGCAACTGTTGATGGATTGTTTTCCGGAAATCAAAATATTTTTTTAGAGGATAAACAGTTGGCTATAATTCATGATTTAAAACAAAACCCATATTCTTTCATGTCAGATTCTGGAGAGTTTAATGAAAGATTTGTTTTGCGTTATACTAATGAAACATTGAGTAATGATGATTTTATATCTAATAATGAATTGTTATTGTTTTCAGATAATAACATTCAAATAATTTCTACAAAAAGTTTAATTTCTAATGTGAAAATTTATAATGTTTTAGGTCAAATTCTTTTAGATTCTGATAGAGTTAGTGTTTCTGAGTTTGAAACAACAAAAATTCAGAAAAATAATGTTGCCTTATTAGTTCAAATAACACTTGAAAATGGTGCTGTTGAAACGAAGAAAATAGTTTTCTAATTCTAATAACTTTTTAAAAAGCTCAATCAATTAAAGATTGGGCTTTTTTTATTTCATTTAAAATCAATTTTGTATTTTTGAACATTATCAAACAATCACAATGGACAATATAAAACAATACGTTCAAGAAAATAAAGAGCGTTTTTTAAACGAATTAATTGAACTTTTAAAAATACCATCAGTAAGTGCCGATAGCGCTTATGCTCATGATGTAGTATTAACAGCCGAAGCAGTTAAAGCAAGTCTAGAAAAAGCAGGTTGCGATTTTGTAGAGCTTTGTGAAACGCATGGTTATCCAATTGTTTACGGAGAAAAAATTATCGATAAAAATTTACCAACGGTTCTAGTGTACGGTCATTACGATGTACAACCACCAGATCCAATGGAATTATGGACATCGCCTCCTTTTGAACCTGTAATCAAAACAACAGAAATTCACCCAGAAGGTGCTATTTTTGCTCGTGGTGCATGTGATGATAAAGGTCAAATGTACATGCATGTGAAAGCGTTTGAATACATGATTCAAAACAATTGCTTGCCATGTAATGTGAAATTCATGATTGAAGGAGAAGAAGAAGTAGGCTCAAAAAGTTTAGGATGGTTTGTAGAACGCAATCAAGAAAAATTAGCTAATGATGTGATTTTGATTTCGGATACAGGAATGATTTCGAACCAACAACCTTCTATCACCACTGGTTTAAGAGGTTTAAGTTATGTTGAAGTAGAAGTTACAGGGCCAAATAGAGATTTACATTCAGGGTTATATGGTGGAGCGGTTGCGAATCCAATTAACATATTAACTAAGATGATTGCTTCATTACATGATGAAAACAATCATATCACGATTCCGGGTTTCTATGATAAAGTAGAAGAATTATCGGCTGCTGAAAGAGCCGAAATGGCAAAAGCACCATTTTCATTAGAGAAATATAAGAAAGCTTTAGATATTGAAGATGTTCACGGAGAAGCTGGTTATGTGACCAATGAAAGAAATTCGATTCGTCCTACATTAGACGTAAACGGAATTTGGGGTGGTTATACTGGTGAAGGAGCAAAAACGGTTATCGCAAGTAAAGCATTTGCAAAAATTTCGATGCGTTTAGTACCTAACCAAGATTGGGAAGAAATCACCGAATTATTCAAAAAACACTTCGAAAGTATAGCGCCTAAATCAGTGAAAGTGGTTGTAAAACCGCATCATGGAGGACAAGGTTATGTTACTCCAATTGATAGCATTGGTTATAAAGCCGCTAACAAAGCGTATACCGAAACTTTTGGAGTTCCAGCAATTCCAGTTCGTTCTGGTGGAAGTATTCCAATTGTGGCTTTATTTGAAAAGGAATTAAAGAGTAAAACCATCTTAATGGGCTTTGGGTTAGATAGCGATGCAATTCACTCTCCAAATGAACATTTTGGGGTTTTCAATTACTTAAAAGGAATTGAAACTATTCCATTATTTTACAAGTATTTCACAGAAATGAGCAAATAAAATGAATCCCGATATAAATCGGGATTTTTTTATAGGTTTTTGTGTGTATCAACAATCGCTTTTTCGTTTTTGTAGTCAATCCAAGCTTGTCCTTTTCTTTTTCGCATGAAATTGTCATAATGACGCATGAAAAATACATTGTAAATTGCTTTGGCTAAATTGCTTGGTTTTCTTGGAAAAGCTCTCAAACTCATCGAAAATCCGGGAGTTAGATACTTCATGTAATGCCAGTATCCTTCTGGCATATACAGCATTTCACCATGTTTTAGATTGCAAATTAATCCATTTGCACTTTTTAAAGCTGGATATTTTTCAAAATCAGGATTTTCAAAATCAATATCTTCTATCGAAATTAAAGAATACGGGACTTTGTACATAAATGGTGTTTGGTCTGGAGCAAATAAAAGGCATTGTTTTTCTCCGTGAAAATGAAAATGCAAAATATTAGAATAATCGATATCAAAGTGCATAAAAACTTTCGAATTTTCGCCGCCAAAAAACAACATAGGTAATTGTTTAACTAATCGTAATCCAATCTTTGGCCATTTAAAATCGTTTTGAAGTTGTGGTACTTCATTAATTAAATTATATAAAAAGATGCGATAATTCGTAGGTTTAGACTGTAATAAGTCGATGTATTCGCTCATTTTCATTTTGGCATGCGCTTCATTAAATCCATCTTTATGCGAAACAGGTCTATCATCGTATAAAGGAACCGTTTTCTCTCCCGCAATGTTTTTTATGTAGTTTAGATTCCATTTGGTAAAGGCAGGCCAATCTTCCGTAAGGTTTTCAATTACAACAGGGCGTTGCTTTTTTACATAGTTGTTGTAAAAATCGTCTTTAGAAATTTTCTTTACACGTTCAATTTCTTTCAATTGAATTCTACCCATAAATCAAAATTTTAAATTGCAAAATTATTAAACAGTAGTTAAAAATAAATTTTTTTATGAAAATTTTAGGGTTAATGAAGAACAATCCATTCATTATGTTTGAAATGACTCCATTCTGCATTTGCCATATTAAACTTTGGGTCAATAAGGGTCTTATATTCTTTTCTGTTGATACTGTTTTTACACTCGATGTAAATAGCAATGGGTTTTCCTTTGTATTCTTCTTTGATTCTTTGACAGTATTGCCAAATGAAATCGGGTTTAGTGGCTAAATTTTGCGCTTGATTATCAGTAAGGTTTTTTCGGTAATCGTAAATAGAAACATTTCCCGTTTTTAAATCCTTAATTTGAATTGTGATGTAGCCATTTCGTTCGCGTAGCATCATACGCCAACTTAATCGATGTCCTTCTTCTGTCCACAACACATCACCTTCAATAAAATGATGACGAATCGGAAGTGCAAGTTGAATTATTAAATAAGGAATCATTAAAAAATAAACGATTCCTTTTCCGTAGAAATTTTGATTGAACTTTTCTTCGAGTTTTGGCTTTTTTCTAAGAAATATTCTTCGGATAGTTTCGGGTTCGTAAAAGAACAAGGCAAAAGTCAAAGCAAAAAACGGAAAAATGCCGATTTGTAATGTTATGGAGTTGAAGATATGAAATACTAGCGATGCAAGTAAAGCTAAAGTTCTAGTTCTTTTAAAAAGAAGTAACGGTACTACCAAAAGATCAAATAGAATTCCGGCATAAGCGATAAATAAATAAAACCACTTTTGGGAGAAAAGTTCTAAAAAAAATGGTCTTGTGGTGGTTCCTGCTAGTAAGTTTTTTGTGAATGTTCCGTCAAGCCAATCGGGATAAAATTTTGCAATTGAAGCGTAAAAGTATACAATTGAAATTTGAATGATGAAAAGTAAATTTATCCAATATGGCATCGTTTTTTCTTCTGAAACACGATTTTGTTTTACATCAAGCGAAACATATCGATTTGCGGGAAGAAAAATCATCAAAAAACTAATTAAAAGTAATAAGTAATAGTGATTGTTATAAGATGATTTTTGCATGAAATAAGCACCAGCCCACAAAAGGGTATAAGCAATAATGGCAACACGATATCGATATCCAACCATTATGGCTAATCCGAAGATTCCCATAAGAGCAAAATATAAATACATGCCAAATCCTGGCAAAGGTTGAAGCCACTCAAAACCAATAAAAGAAAATGTAAATTGAGGGTCAATCAAAACGCGTTTTACCCATCCAGTTAAAATGGCGCCAAAACTTTCACAAGCAATTAAAAATCCAAATAAAATTCGGAAAACAATTAATGGACTGTTATCTATTGCTTTGAAAAGAATTTTCATTTTAAATTTTCAATGTAATTTAGTGAAAATAATTTGTCATTTTCTAGCTGGCTTTTTAATTCAATAAGTGAGTTGAATTTTTGCTCTTCTCTAATGTGTTCTAGAATCGAAATTTGAAGGGTTTTGTTGTAAATATCTTCGTTAATATCAAAAAAGTGGATCTCAATTGATTGTTCGTTGTCGCCTAAAGTTGGATTTTTACCAATATTCATCATGCCAAAATGTAAAACGTTATCAATTTTGCTTGAAACAACGTAAACACCATTTTTTGGTAAAAGTTTATAATTTTCAGTAATTTGAATGTTTGCTGTTGGAAATTCTATAGTTCTTCCAATCTGTTTTCCTTTGATAACAATGCCAGTAATAAAATATGAATATCCCAAATATTGATTAGCTAATTTAATATTGCCATCTAGCAGAGCCTTTCTAATTTTGGTTGAACTTACGGCAATTTCATTAATTTCTTGAGCACTGATTTGTTCTACTTCAAAATTATACTTTTTGCCAAAGTCAATTAAATCATTAATATCTGCAATTCTGTTTTTGCCAAAACGATGATCGTGACCTATTATGATTTTGTGAATATTTAATTTATCAATTAAAACATTTTTTACAAAATCTTCTGCCGACATATTTGAAAAAGTTTCATCAAAAGGTTGAATAATTAGGTAGTCTAGACCAAATTTTTCTAATAAAGTAGCTTTTTCATCTATCGTATTTAATAGTTTAATAGAGGAATCTTGTTGTAAAACCATTCTTGGATGAGGAAAGAAAGTTAGTACGATGCTTTCGTTTTTTTGTTCTCTTGCTGAATGGATCAATTTTTTAAGAATAAATTGATGTCCAATATGAACACCATCAAAAGTGCCAATGGTTACGATTGTTTTTCTATTAGTCGAAAAGTTTATAGTTGATTGATAAATTTTCAATTTTCAAATGTTTTATATGCAAATTTACTCTTTCCCAGTTATAAAAAAAAGAGGACTGAAATAAATCAATCCTCTTTTAATTAGTAATTCAATTAAAATTAATTTTTAATGAATTTTATAGTTTTAGAATTACCATCTCTTTCTATAGTTATGAAATAAACGCCATTACTATAACTAGATGTATTGATTTTTAAGTCTGCTTGAGAACCTACTTTTTTATTTGAGATTTTTTGTCCTAAACTGTTGTAGATTGTATAGCTTGTTGCAGTTTCAAAATCACCATTTAAACTAATGTTTAACTCATTAGTTGTTGGATTAGGATAGATTGATACTCCTGATAACAAATCAAAACTTTGAGTGCTTAAAGTAGCATCAGTTCCAAAATAATATGTTCCTGCTAAACCTGTGTTTGTAGTAGCAGTTAATGAAATATTTGTACCAAATGCAGCTAATGTTGTAGCATAAGTTGCAGTTTCTCCTCCTTTAAATACTTTAAGTGCAGCTCTTGTATTTCCAGTTGCTGTTTCCCAAGCTGCAATTTCAGCCTCAGTAAAATAGAATTTTAATGTAGCGTTCCCTGAAGAGCTGTTAGTCGTTGGAGTAACTAAAAATGTTTTAGCCATTACTTTTAAGTTATTTGCAGTGTTGCTTCCGTAATTAACTGCAGCAGCTCCAGCAGAAGTTTGACTTCTGTTTACTTCTACTGAAGTACATCCGTAATTGAAAGCGTTTGGAGTTGCATCTAACATAACATTCCCTGTTGAAGTATCTTTACTATAGAAAGTACCAGCGGTAGGAACAAATACTTGATATTTAGTTGCAGCATTAACTTCTGTTTGAACAGCTGTATTTGTTGTTTTAGTAATTAAAACATCATCTAACATGATAAGATTCATGTCAAAAGTGTTGTGGTGTCTAAAAACTAAATACACGGTTTGACCTCCGTATGATGAAATATCAACATTTATAATATTTCTTTGTGTTGGTCCAGCTAATTCTGCATCGTTTATAACTGGAGTTTGAGCATTTAGAGTAGCTGTAGTAAATGTTGAAGGATTAACAGTAGTTAAATATACTGAATAATGTTCTTTATAAAAGCTTCCTCCTTGAGTTGTCCCTATCGCAAAGCTTAAATTTAGAGTACCTGTTGGTAATGCAATAGCAGTTGGGGTGTAAAGAATATTATCAGGATTCAATCCATCTACACCATCCCAAGATCTAGAGAAAGCAAAATTAGTTGTAAAACCAATAGCTGTTGAAGTTGTACCAGGAAGAGAGATACCCCAATTATTACTATCTCCATCTAAATCTTTAATACTCGAAATTAAAGTTGGAGAAGGGTCAAAAGTTTCACTTAATAATGTAACAAGGGTTGTTGGTGAAGAAGCAACATCATTGTCAATTATTGAAACTGATAATGTTGATTTGCTTGTTATAATTGATCCATCTCCTCCATTAGCATTTACAGTCATTGTTATTTTAACAGATTCAACTGGTTCAACAATTCCGTCATTAAAATATCTAATTGTTAAAGTTTGATTTGTAGTTGATCCAGAGTTAAATGTTACAGTTGGTGTTAAAATTTGGAAATCTACGTTGTTTGTTGCTGAACTTGTTCCATCAACTGCAAAAGTTACTACAGCATTAGCTGTTGGCGCTTTAATAATTGATAAATTATAATTAACATCTGTATAATTACAACTTGTGGTTTCTACAACCTCACATTTTCCAGCACCTTGGTTAAAGTAAATTCCAGCAGATGGTGCTGTTGCACCATTTGATGCATTAAGTGTGCTTCTTCTTGGGGAGTTAGCCATTACAGTTTGCATACGCAGTTTTTGCTCTGCCGTAAAAGTATCCATACATGCATCATTTGTATAATCCATGTAATTTTGTATCATGTCATTTCCAGGTGTCACTGTACATGTATTTACAACAATACATTCGTAGTTTGGTTCACTAGCGGCTGGCGTATCCGCACAATAATCTTTGGTTGTATTGGTGTTTGTAAGAGGACATGTTGTATCATCTCCCCAAATGTGTCTAAGTCCTAACCAATGCCCTACTTCATGTGTCATAGTTCTTCCTAAATTGTAAGTAGAGTTTAAGATAAATGAACCGTCATTTTCAGCTATTGTTCCAAATGCATCGTATGATGCTACAACTCCATCAGTATTTGCAGTAGTTGTTCCAGCTGGAATACCAGTCAGAGTTGAACCAGTTGGGAATTGTGCATATCCTAATACTCCATCTAAATCTCCACTAAACCTAAAAGTCCACATATTTAAATATTTAGTAGGGTCCCAAATAGTGTTAGCTTTTTCAGTTTCTACAGCAGCTCTATTGTAACTAGCTGTAGTTGTTTGAACTCTATCAATACCATTAGTTGGATTTCCATTTGGATCTCTTTTTGCAAGAATAAAGTTGATTTCGGCATCTACTGCTAAACCAGTTGAGTTTGCCCCTCCAGGTGTTCCAGCTAAACGTCTGAAGTCTTGATTTAATACATTAATTTGCGAAATTGCTTGCGCGTCTGTGATATTTTCTCCCGTTCCTAAACAGTCACCATTATGAATAATGTGAATTACAACAGGTATATTATATACAGCTTGAATGTTTCTTCCAGCTGCTCTGTCAGCCTTGATTTGATCAATTAGTGGTGAAAGCCAATTTTCAAATTCTAAAATAGTTTCTCTTTGTGAATTTGTTGACTTTAGGAATGTTTCATTTTCTGTAGTGTAACATCTAATATGTCCACTTGGGGTTCTTTCTTGGCTAGGGAGTTCAATTTGTCTCCCAAATTGTTGAGCTTTTTTTTCTTTTATATTTTGTCCATAACAAATAGAAGTAGTTAAAGTAACAAATAAAAAAGAAAATAAATTAAACGTAATTTTTTCATAATAAATTCAGTTAGAATAATA